>NZ_CAMHRZ010000010.1 GCF_946187255.1 uncultured Ruminococcus sp. | reverse complement strand
CCTTGTAATTACTGATGTAATCGATGAGATGTTTGGCAATGAGTCATATATCCCCGACAAATTCAAGGTCAAGCCGAATTACAAAGAAATATGCAAAAAATGCCCTGACCTTAATAACGACTGACCGCCCGACACATCAGGCGGTTTTTTCATGCCCTGATTCTTGTATCTGCCGGAACTCCGCAAAAAACTACCAGTCTTATGATTGACCTTTTGCCCAAAATATGGTATGATAAACGTAGATCATGCTGTGATAGGATGATCCGCTAAAGAAATATAAAACATTAATTGGAGGAACAACAAATGAAACAGGAAAAAAACATGAGAGTTACAGCCCTTGTCTGCTATCTTCTGCTGTTTGCGGTATGGGCGTGCCTTGAATGCGCGGTCGTGCCGAAGCTGAATGCGATGACACTGCCCGTATCGGTGGAAGTCATCAAGGAGATAGGCTTGAAGATACTGATATGGCTGATACCTGCGGTATTTCTGATAGTGAAGCGCGGCGATGCCATGTATCTCAATAAAAGCGAGATACTCGGGGATGCCAAAAAGCCCGTCAATTATATCATATTGGGCGCTTTTCTGCTGTTATTCTCGGCGGTGCAGATGATACCGAACTACCTTAGCAACGGCAGGCTGGTATTTGATCCGTCGTTCTGCGTGACCGCTGCGCTTGTGGATCTTTGCGTGGGTACAACGGAGGAATTCTTCTTTCGCGGGATGCTTCTGAACACGGCGCTGAAAGACCGCAAGCCCGCTCCTGTATTTTTGGGCAATGCGTTGATGTTCCTGATGATACATTTCCCGCTATGGATAATGAAGGGCTTGTTCTCGTCGTATGCGGTAATTTTCTCGTGCCTGGTCATCTTCGTGCTGAGCCTGATATTCAGCTGGTCATTCGTAAAGAGCCGCAGTATCATCGTGCCGATAATACTGCACGCATACTGGAATATGCTGTGCTCCGCATTACCGTAATGATACGGGATACCGCAAACCCAACGGCAAAGGACTAACTGTGATCGCCGCTAAAACGGGCATACACACAGAAGAACTTCGGGCAGGATCATATTATAAGAGGATTAAAAGAACTGACCGTCATATTATAGTGAACGGTCCGGAATAGTATACGGAAAACAGAAACGGAGGTATTTATCATGTTAGGAAATTTCAGCTACCACAACCCGACCAAGCTCTATTTCGGTGAGGGCGCCATAAGCAGCCTTAAAGACGAACTTGCAAAGTACGGCGAGAACATCCTGTTCGTGTACGGCGGCGGCTCCATCAAGAAAAGCGGGCTGTATGACGAGATCATCGCTATACTGAAAGACTGCGGCAAGAACGTTGCGGAGGTCGCGGGCGTTATGCCGAACCCGACTTCTGACAAGCTGATAGAGGGCGCTGCCATTGCCCGTGAACATAAGACCGATCTCATCCTTGCGGTGGGCGGCGGTTCTGTGTGCGATTATTCAAAGGCGGTATCGGTATCTGCATACTGCGGCGATGACCCCTGGGAGAAATACTTCATCCGCTTTGAAGAACCCGACTGCGAGATAATACCCGTCGGCTGTGTGCTGACGATGGCAGGCACAGGCTCCGAAATGAACGGCGGCTCGGTCATCACAAACCACAAGGCAAAGCTGAAGATAGGTCATGTGTTCGGTGACGATGTGATGCCGAAATTCTCAATACTTGACCCGAGATACACCATGACACTGCCGAAGTATCAGATGATCGCGGGGATATACGACATACTCAACCATATCTGCGAGCAGTATTTCTCGGGCGAGGACGACAATACTTCCGATTATATCAGCGAAGGACTTATGAAAAGCCTTATCCACGCCAGCCGTATCGCTGTCAAAGACCCGCAGGACTACGAAGCACGCTCCAATATCATGTGGACTGCCACATGGGCGCTCAACACTCTCATATCCTGCGGCAAATCAGAGGACTGGATGGTCCATATGCTGGGTCAGGCGGTGGGCGCATACACCGACGCTACTCACGGAATGACGCTGGCGGCGGTATCGCTTCCCTATTACCGCTATATCATGCCCTACGGCTTGAAGAAGTTCGCCCGCTTTGCAAAGGAAGTCTGGGGCATATCCCCCGAGGGCAAGACCGATGAACAGCTGGCAAATGCCGGACTTGATGCGATGGAAAGCTGGATGAAAGAGATCGGGCTTGTGATGAAGATATCCGAGTTGGGTGCCACAGAGGATATGATAGAGGGCATTGCTGATGCTACGATCATACTGAACGGCGGCTACAAGGTGCTTGACCGCGATGAAGTCGTTAAGATACTGAAAGCGAGTATGTAAAGAAAGGAAGGCAGCTGTATGAAAGTTTTGATACTCAACGGAAGTCCTCACGCTGACGGCAACACTGCCACAGCCGTGAACGAACTGGTAAAGACCTTTGAAGCACAGGGCGTTGAAGCGGAGGTCTGTCATATCGGGAACAAGGATATACGCGGATGTATCGCCTGCCACAAGTGCGGTGAACTGGGACGCTGTGTGTTCAATGATGCGGTCAATGAACTTGCGCCGAAGTTTGAAGAAGCCGACGGGCTTGTGGTGGCTTCGCCTGTGTACTACGCTTCGGCAAATGCAACGCTCATCGCCTGCCTTGACAGACTGTTTTTCAGCTCACACTTCGACAAGACCATGAAAGTGGGCGCAAGTGTAGTTGTCGCCAGGCGCGGCGGATGTTCTGCCACCTTTGACGAACTGAACAAGTACTTCACCATCAGCAATATGCCAATTGCTTCCAGCCAGTACTGGAACTGTGTTCACGGACGTGAGAACGGT
The DNA here is from genome assembly GCF_946187255.1 of uncultured Ruminococcus sp. Taxonomy (GTDB): domain Bacteria; phylum Bacillota; class Clostridia; order Oscillospirales; family Ruminococcaceae; genus Hominimerdicola. The sequence continues at coordinate 24,318 of NZ_CAMHRZ010000010.1, read as the reverse complement.
GATGCGGAAAAGGACGCAGAAGGTTTGCAGACCATGAGGACGCTGGCGAAGAATATGAGTTTCCTTATGAAGTCCATAGCTCTCGGGAAAGAAAAGTACGGACTGCCCGAAAAAGAGCAGTGGCAGCCTACGCATTTTATAAGAGACGATCTTTGAAACAGGAGGAGAACTGTATGAGCAAGAGATTAGTAGCCTATTTCTCGGCAAGCGGAGTGACTGCGGGGCTTGCCAAAAATCTGGCGGAAGCCGCAGACGCAGACCTTTATGAGATACGCCCCGCTGTGCCCTACACAAAAGCAGACCTCAAATGGACGGACAAGAACAGCAGGAGCTCGCTGGAGATGAAAGACAAGTCATCCCGTCCCGCACTGGCAGATACCGATGCGAATATTGCCGGCTATGACACGATATTTGTCGGTTTCCCGATATGGTGGTATGTGGCGCCGACTATAATAAACACCTTCCTTGAAGCCTATGACTTTTCGGGCAAGACGATAGTACTCTTTGCCACATCGGGCATGAGCGGACTGGGAAACACCGCAAAGGAGCTTGAATCAAGCGTTTCGGACACCGCAGTGATAAAGGACGGCAAGCGTTTTTCGGCAAAGACATCGGTGAGCGAGCTCAAAAAGTGGGCAGAGTCGCTGGGAGTATGATCACCGAGCCGCCGCATACAGGATATCTCACGGAAGAACGGCAATAAGGAGAGCACAATGAATATCAGACTTATCAACATAACAAACGACAAAACAGACCTTGAAAATATACGGCGGCTGTATCACAGCGCCTTTCCTTTCGATGAGCGCGCGCCATTTGATATGCTGCTTCGGAAAGCAGGCAGAGCGAACGTAAATTTTTTCAGCTGCCGCGACGGTGAAGACTGGATAGACTTTCTGTATGTGGTCAATTACCATGATCTCAGCTATATTTTCTATTTCGCTGTTGATGACAGCAAGCGCGGAAGAGGGTACGGCACAGCTATCCTGAAAGCCGCACAGAAGAAATACAGCGGCAGGCGGTTCTTTCTCGCCATCGAGGAAGTCGAGAAGAAGTACCCCAACTACGCTCAGCGCGTAAACAGACTGCATTTCTACGAACGTGCGGGCTTTGTGCGGACAGGTCAGAAAATGCAGGAAGCAAATGTCATCTTCGACCTTATGAGCATCGGCGGCAGGATAAGCAACAAGGAATACCGCAGTCTTATCAGATCATTCATGGGTCTGCGGATGCTGTTTTTCACCATGAGGATACTCAATGACTGAATGACGGCAAGACTTATTTCGGGCAAAAGCGGATACGCTGAGATAGCAATAATAAAGGCACTCCTGCGGAGATATTTCCACAGGAGTGCTTGTGTTTAGTTTATCCGTATATTGGTGATCGCCACCTGATCGCCTGTGATGGCTGCGTATATGGGCTTGTCTATACCGCTCATCACAAATGTGTTGCTGACAGATATGCCTGCATTTTCGGTTATCACGGTTATATTATGATCCTTGACCTTGAATGTGACTACGGCATCGTAGCCCTCCTGATTGTACTTCTTCCAGGTGTCCCAGTCTTCAAAGCTCTCTGTCCTCCAGACATTCAGTTTTGCACTGCAGTTCGGGTCGCTTTCCCAGCTTTCGCCGTCAAAACGGGCACAGGCAAGATCGCGGTAATTTGCGCCTCCCACCTTTCCGTCATCGGAGCAGAATATATCGATGAACGGACAGTGCCATACAAGCCTTGCAGTGGGCAGTGATCTTGTGTGGAAAGTCAGTTTAAGACCGTCCTTTATCGCTATGCCCTGTGAGGAATCGGTGCGGAAGCCGTTCACCTGCACATTGGGGATATCTCCTGCGGGAACGTTGATAAAGCTGATCTTATCGGCTATTCTCGGGATGCAGTCATCGGGGCTCTTCTCTTCCGCCCTGTCGGCACTTATACCGCTCATGCAGCAGTTCTCGCCTGTCAAGGCGATACACATGAACCTTGTACTGTCGGGCAGTGCGACTATCACCTCTGCTGTGCGTTCCTTGCCCGCTATGCGTATCAGCGCATGATCGTCTATCCTGACAGCTTCGATCTTATAATCACCTTTATTCTTTATATCCTCCGAACCGCTGTTTATGATGGTCGTCTGCATCTTTCGTGCGCCGCCGATGGAAGTATGTCCGTCGAACCATACCTCTCCGTACTCAAAATAGAAAAGCTCCTTCGCTTCCGTTTCATCGGTGTGTACCTTTCTGTCAAGCGAATCAAACAGTATCATCGAAGGCTTCGGTGTGATACCCGACGCTTCATCGGATGAGAGCACCGATACTCTTATGGTTCTCATATTCTGTGATACCTTCATACCGTCACCGACTTCACTTCTGTGCTCAACTACGGTAAATCCGCTGTTTTCGGGTGCTTTATCCTTCGTTCTTTCCTTCATGCTGTATTCGGTGTCGGTATCTATCATGTGGAGCATCAGCCTTGCATACTCGGGAGAGAACTGCGTACCGATGCCCTTGACGATCTCCTCACGCACCTTGTCCTGCGGTATCGGGTCACGGTAGCTTCGTATGGAAGTCATGGCATCGTAGGCATCCGCAACAGCGATTATCCTTGCGATCTCGGGTATCTCCTCCCCTTTCAGACCTTTCGGATAGCCCTTTCCGTCATAGCGTTCATGGTGATAATTCGCACCAATGCTCAAAAACGGATATTCACTGATCTTTTCTAGTATCTTCGCGCCTTTGACGGGGTGCTGCTTTATTATGTCATATTCATCGGATGTCAGCTTTCCCGCTTTGTTTATGATACTGTTGGGAACGCCTATCTTTCCCACATCGTGCAGCAGCGCCGTATAGTAGACCATATCGCATTCCTCTTCGCTCTTATGGTTCATCTCCGCAAGCCTGCGGGCGTATTCGGCAACTCTCGATGAATGACCGTGTGTGTACTTGTCCTTCGTATCTATCGCATTGATCAGCGCGACAGCAGTCTGCTCAAACAGGTTTTGCAGCTGTTTCTGGTTGTTTTCCATCCTGCACTGACTGCGATGTATGATAAACAGCATTATCATGGTAAAAATACAGGAAAAAACTCCGGGTATCGTTCTTACATTATGCCGTGCAAAAATATTCACGATGTAGGACGGTATTCCTGAAAGCTGAAGCAGGATCGCTAAAATAAATCCCAGCCTCTTGTAGTTCAGCACCATAACAACAAGACATATACACGAAAGGTATGTAAACACGCCTGTAAGTGTAGACAGAGGCAGCTCGCCGCTGCCGGTCATCAGCACCTTGCCGGAACGTGCGCAAATAATTGTGCAGATATATAACAGCACATAGATCATTATCGGGATCATAATCGTGAACTTAGGTAATTCTTTGTGGGATATCAGGGAGTGTATAAAGCCTTCCCTCGTCCCTTTCCTTTTATCCATATTATTCATATTTCCCCTTTTTTTTAGGATCTCACCGCTGTATCTTCACGGTGATGCAAAATCATATTTATAGCAATAATTGACCATATTATACCGATTTTTGCGCTTTAATATGTTAAATTCAATAGATACATTTATTATAACACGTTTTCTTATTAATTTCAATAGGATCTGCAAGAATTGTTGCATTAATGTGAAAAAACAAAGATATTATAATAACACGTCATCTCAATGGGTGCAGGAAAGGCATAAAATACGGTCCTCCCCGCACCACTCGGGGATAAGACCGATTAAATTTTTCTTATATAGTTAATGTCTCAGCCGTTGTTCCCTGTTATCATGCAATTCATGATTACATTCACCATCATTTCCTTTTCACTCGGCTGTGATTCGGCTATCATGATGGTCAGTGCGGCAAGAGTCTGGTCGGCAATGGTCTTTTCGGTCTTGGCTTCATCCAGGAACAGCGCACCGTTCTTGTCGAGGAAGTACAGGAACATAGCCGCCGCAATGCGCTTGTTGCCGTCCGAAAAGCTGTGGTTCTTGGTGACGAAGTACAGAAGGTTTGCCGCCTTTTCTTCAAGGGACGGGTATATCTCCACTCCGCCGAACTCCTGGTAGATATTGGCAATGCTTCCCTTGAAGGAATCGTCCTTTTCATTGCCGAAAAGCTCACTGTCCGATGCGAACTTCATCTCGTTTATCACCTTACGGCACTCCTCATACTCAAGGACGTATACCGCTTTGCTGCCCGCAGGCTTCTTCATGGTCTGATGGTCGTAATCGTCCAGCAGGTCAAGGGCGGTGTTGAACTTCTCGATGACCGACAGCACCTGTTTTGCGTCAAGCTGATTTTCTGCACGTTTCATAATGCGTATGACCTCACCTATCTGTTCTATACGCTTAGTATTGACAGCATAGCCGCGCATTATGTAATCCTTCAGCACCCCGTTCGCCCACTTGCGGAACTCCACACCGCGCTGTGACTTTACACGGTAGCCGACGGAGATTATCACGTCGAGGGAATAAAACTCCACCGATTTGTCAGAATTTGGAATGTGCAGATTTTGCACATTGCTTTCCTTGTCAACTTCGTTCTCCTTAAATACCGCATTGATATGACGACCTATAACGCTGACATCTCGCCCGAACAGTTCGGACATCTGTGCTCTGTTCAGCCACACAGTCTCCCCGTCCATATTGACATTCAGCTTTACTTCGTGGTCTTTTGTCTCGTATAAAATGATCTCGTTTTCATTCATTATTATCACCATCCTGTATTATTTTCTCTTTTTATAAATGCTTGATCTTATACCCGTATAGTACCTCCGCTTTTCATATCATCAGATCACGCTATGTCAAATCAACAGCACAAAAGTAAATGTTCTCTGATCTATTGTATTATATCACCTTTCGGGCGAATAATCAACCTTTTTACAAAAAGCACACCGTTATCCCGCAAAGCGGCAAAATACACAGTGCTGCTAAAATTTCAACAGGCATTGACACGGATGCCTGTTATGTGTTATAATAACTATAACCAATTAAAAAAATATACGGTAAATTTTGTAAAGGAGTGTATAGTATGTTCAAGAAAATCATATCATCTGCGCTGGCTGTATGCTTGGCTTTCGGGACTGCGGCGGCACTGCCTGCGAGAGAGGGCTTATTCGGCTCGGTAATTTCGGCGAGTGCGGTGACTATTGAGAAGTGCGGCGCTTATGCCTATACCTCAATAGATGACGAGAGTGTTAAAATAATCGAGTACACAGGAAATCCGACTGCGCTGTCTATCCCTGCTACGTTAAACGGGAAAAAAGTAACCGCCCTCGGCGGCGATGCATTTCATTTTTGCTCAAAGCTCAAGACCGTTGAGATACCTTCCGGCGTTACAGAGGTGAACGGTTTTTTTGACTGCCAAAACCTTACAAGCGTAAATATCCCCTACGGCGTTAAGACGATCGGGAAATTTGCATTTGGTGAATGCACAAGTCTCAGGAGCATACACTTGCCCGAAAGCATCACGTCTATCGAAGAAAGTGCATTTCAGGGCTGCACCAATCTTATTAGCGTAAACATACCCAAAAAGGTCACACGCATCGAAAAAGCTACATTTTTCTGGTGCGAGAACCTCAGAGCCATATCGATACCCCAAGGCGTTACAAGCATCGGTGAAGACGCATTCTGCCACTGCGACAAGCTCAAAAGCATAGCTATGCCTGCAAGCGTGAAGAGTATCGGTAAATATGCGTTCTATTACGACCCCACCCTCATGGAAGTGTATTATGAAGGAACAAACACTCAGTGGAAGGCAATAGATATTGCCGACCGCAATGATTTTCTGACGTGTGCCAATATCCATTATAATATCACCCTGCCCCTCCTCCCGAGCCCCGGATGCTTTATAACCAACACCAGTCTGTATTTCACATGGTCACGGATACGCGATGCCGAATATTACGCAGTATGCGGTTATGTCAACAATAACTGGAAGATACTCGCCAAGACAAGCGCCCTCGAATACAAACTTACGGGGCTGCAGCCGCACACCGAGTACAAGCTGGCGATCATCCCGATGGTGAAGGGCGAGTGGTTCATGGATCTCAGCCGCCCCTGCAACGTAACTACCGGAGGCGCTCCCGTTGACCCTTATCCTGTGGTACAGACCGCTATCAGAGACGGAAGGATAGGCTTCAAGTGGAATAAGATACCCAATGCGGAAAAGTACGGTATAGGCGTATACCAGGCGAACAAGTGGAAGGTAGTAAAGCAGCTGGACGGCGGCACCACCACTTGGACTTCCCCGCAGGTGTCAGGAAACACCTACAGAATGGTCGTTCTGGCAAAGATAAACGGCAAGTGGGTGAACGACGATGTATTCAAGAGGTCGTTCTATGTGATCGTACCAGGTAAGGTGCCGTCTTTCGGATAACATACATATTACAAAAACAGACCCTGTCAGCGATGGCAGGGTCTTGTTCGTTCGTGTGAAAGGGGGAATGGCTTATCATGCTCTCCCCGAACCTGTAAGTTTTTTCAGCACCTTGCTGCGGAAATCGCCGTTCATGTGGTCGCGGATATAGCCGATGAACCTGTCATGATCTTCCGACAGCCATTGTTCGATGTATTTCTGATAGAACTCTGTCTCGGGCTTTTTCTTGCCGCCGCTGCAATATACCGCCGCAAAGCCCAGCATGACATTGATGTCGATCTCTTCTTCGGTCTGACGGAACAGTGAGGCATACATCTCCCGCATCTTCGCAACGGCTTCATCCGCAAAGCCGTTTTCGCGGTAAAGGATGAACGCACGCAGCGGCCATTTGAATTCCATCACGACACCGCGATAAAAGGTATAGGCGGCATAGCGGAGCGGGAAATCACAGACCAGCGAGAGCGCCGCAAAATGTTCTTCATAGGAGTCTCCGCAGTAATGCACCTGCTGTATCGAGGTCAGCGGGACTGTTTCGGGGAGATCGTCGCATTCGCAGGCAAGCCACCTGCGCAGATGTTCTTCATCCTCCGTACTCCATTCGGGCATATTCTTCACGCCCCTCCCGCGAAGAAGTTCACGGCCTTCCGGGTCGATGAAGTGCAGTCCGTCTGCAAGTGCCTTTGCTTCCCGCAGTGCAAGATCGCTGCAGCGACCGTCCCTGAAAAGCGTGTCCAGTACCCGTTCATACATCGAATAGCTCTGCCGCCCGTTTTTGGCGATGATGCCCTCACGGATCAGCGCTTCAAAAACATCGTGTTCTTCGGCAAGATACTTGTCAAAGCGCTTGATCTGCGCATTGGTCTTATTCTCCTTGCTGCCGAGATACCCGATGACAAATTCGCGTATCTCTTCCTGCGTCAGCACAGGTTCTTCTTTCTTTTTCATATCCACACCTCTTTTTTACAGTTTATGCAAAGTATTACTGCGGACCTTGTTTTGAACAGTATAGCACAGCCGGGATAATAAGTCAATACAGGCAAATGATATATCCTCGGCAGTTTATTGACTTAATGTTTGCGGCGTGATATAATTATCATATATCAAATATCTTATCGGATAAATATCGGTATACTATAATATGGAAGAAGATCGGCAATATGTCACACAAAAACACAGACAAAAGAATTTACACGCTGAGCGAAGAAAAGCCCGCTAAGGCGGTGGTCAAAATGGGCGTGCCGCTGATCGCGGGGATGTTCATCATGGTACTGTACAATCTGGTGGACACCTATTTCATCGGGCTCACCCGCGACGATTATCAGCTTGCGGCGGTGAATCTCGCTTACCCCGTGATGATGGTCATGGTAGCCATAGCGAACATGGTGGGTACGGGCGCTTCCTCGCTGATAGCAAGATGTCTAGGTGCGGAGGACAGAGAAAAAGCACAGCAGACACTTACGGCGGGTTTTATGCTCACCGCATTCAACAGCCTGATAGTCGCGGCGGCGGGACTGATATTCCTGAACGCCATAGTCAGAGGGCTGGGCGCACAGGAGAACACCTTTGGATACACGCGGCAGTACGTCAGGATAATACTCATCGGCAGTATTTTCACGATGGGCAACTATTCCTTCGGGCAGTTCCTGCGAAGTGAGGGCTCCGTCACCTATTCGATAGTCGGAATGATCGTGGGCACGATAGTCAACATCATCCTCGACCCGATATTCATTTTCAAACTCGGTATGCAGATAAGGGGTGCGGCACTTGCGACCGTTATCGGCAACGCATCGGGAACGGCGGCTTCTCTGCTGTTTTATCTGAGCGGCAAAACTCTGCTGAGACCGTCGAAAAATTACATCGCCCCGAAAGCCGCTATACTCGGTGAGATATACCGCGTCGGCACGCCCGCCTCTCTGGAAACACTGCTTTCCTCTGCGGCATTCGTCGTGAACAACAACCTTGCGGTAAACTACGGCGAGCTGACAGTTGCGGCTATGGGCATAGCGCAGAAGCTGCTGTCACTCGGAAACTACATATATCAGGGCTTTGCGGCGGGTACACAGCCGCTGATGGGCTACAATTACGGCGCGAAGAATTACCCGCGCATGAAAGCGATACTCCGTTCGGGCGTGATGATAGTCACGGGTACGGAGATAGTTCTCATGGCGGTTTACGGCGTTCTCGCACCGATGCTGATAGGTCTGTTCACCGATTCGGCGGAGGTCACAGCCATAGGCGCAAAGGCACTGCGCAACGTCATGTTCATTCTGCCCTTTGTCGGGACAGTCTCCATGTGCAGGATGTCCTTCCAGGCGATAGGCAAGCCGCTGTTCGCTTTCGTGATAACGCTGATACGTCAGCTCATCCTCTACATCCCGCTGCTTCTCCTGCTGAACAAACTCTTCGGCTTTGACGGTATGCTGAAAGCACAGCCTGTCACCGAAGCTGTGATGATGGCTGTCTCGCTTTTACTGCTGGATCGGTTCATCACAAGCAAGGAATCGGGCAGTTAATTACTCAGCCGACAGCCGCAGGCAAAACAACATTGCAGGATCAGTTAAGAAAAAGACAAGAATTTGACAAGGTTCCGATAAGGAAGTTTTTGACGGGATCATGTATAATACGATCATAGGGTACAAAAGTATCAGAAAGGTTGTGTTATATATGATCCCTGTTTTGCGTACAGAAAAGCTGTGCAAGTCCTTTTCAAACGGCGGCACACAGCAGCACGTTATCAAAAACCTCGATCTTGAGATAATGGAGGGCGATTTCACTGTTATCATGGGAGCATCGGGTTCGGGAAAATCCACTTTGCTGTATGCCCTTTCGGGCATGGACAAGCCCACACTGGGAAAGATATTTTTCGGTGATAAGGAGATACAGAATTATACCAACGATCAGCTGGCGGTGTTCAGACGCGGCAACTGCGGGTTCGTTTTTCAGAGCATTTATCTGCTGGACAATCAGACGGTGCTCGACAACGTGCTGACAGGTGCGCTGGTGGTGCAGAAGAATTCTCCAAAGCTGATAACCAAAGTCAAGGAGACTCTCGCACGATTGGGGCTTGATGAGGAGATGCAGAAGAAATATCCCAATCAGCTTTCGGGCGGTGAGGCACAGCGTGTGGGCATCGTAAGGGCAATCATCAACGAACCGAAGATACTCTTTGCCGACGAACCGACGGGGGCGCTGAATTCCGCAACGGGCAAGGAAGTGCTGGATATATTCACGCAGGTCCACGAGAACGGTCAGAGCATAGTAATGGTAACGCACGATATCAAGACCGCACTTCGCGGCACGAGAGTGATATATCTGCGTGACGGCAGCATCGTGGGCGAACATCGTATGCCGAAATACGGTGAGGACGACCTTAAAGAGCGCAGGAACAAGCTGACGTTATTCCTTGATGAAATGGGCTGGTGATACCATGAAGATATTCAGATTATCATTATTCAATTTGAATAAGAACAAGCGTGAAGCGACGGCTATCGTATTCCTTACGCTTATCACTTCCTTCCTGCTGTCGGTATTTTTTGTCAGCATAACGGAGATAAACAAGGCTTTCGACAAGTGCTTCGAGGAAACAGGCTCTGCGGATGTCATGCTTTTGTACGATGAAAGCAAGTACCGTGATATATACCGTGAAAAACTCGAAGAAGAATATGATGTGAAGAACATCCGCGAAAGCAGTCTGCTTGTGTGTGTTGCCGCAAAGACGATATCAAAACAGGGCGACAGCATCGCATATAACATGATACTCACGGACGAAAGCACCGAACGTCAGATAGAGGATTTCGTGAAGCTGGACGCACTTCCCGACAAGGAGATAGAAAAACTCGCTCATCCTATATGGCTGCCGCAGTATTTTCAGATCACGGGCGGATTTGCTCCCGGAGATACCTTCACGCTTATCTCGGGCGGCAGAGATTACCCCTTTACCGTTGCGGGATTTTACAACACAGGCTTTTGCAACTGTGACGGAGCGCTGTTCAAATGTGTGCTGACAGATGACGATATATCCCTTCTGTCATCAGTCTATGAAGAATACCGCATGATCGCATTTGACACGGAAGAAAAGATATCCTATGAGGAATACTATGAAAAATGCTCCGAGATATCGGGCGAGTATGTCTCGGGTATAGTTTACCCCTTCGATCAGGAGTCGGAGAGGACGGATGAGACTTCTTATCTCAATATATTCCTGTATATGAGCGCGTTTCTTTCGGCAGTCACCATGATATCCGCACTGTTTCTGATACTTCACAAGATATCAAAGGATATGGAGGAACAGATGGTGCAGATAGGTGTGCTGGAAGCACTGGGATATACCAGCCGTGAACTTTCGCTCTCCTATATATGCGAATATGTCTTCACGGGAGGTATCGGCGCAGTTATCGGCGGTATAGCGGCGGCGGCTTTCTCACCTGTTATGGACAGTCTCACAAGGGGCATGATAAACCGCGATGTTCATACCGATGTGAATATCCTGCGCATCGTTGCGGTGGTAATATCTATCGCGGCACTGATAACGCTGTTTGCGCTTTCAAGGGCGGCAAGAGTCAAGAGGATACCCCCTGTTGTGGCTTTCCGCAAAGGCATACAGACCCATCACTTCGCAAAGAACATATTCCCGCTGGAAAAGCTGAGGAAAAGCGTAAATATGCGTCTGGCACTCAAAGGTATATTCACCGACCTGCGTTCAAACATCGGTGTGGGTATATGTATCATCGCGGCAGGAATCGCTGTGATGTTCGGCGTGTACACCTTTGACTTCTTCAAAAACGGCCATGACGGACTTATCAGCGTAATGGGAATGGAGATACCCGATATAAGCATCATGACGATGAACGGCGTTGACAATGAAGCGTTCTGCGAGGAACTGCGTCAGATGCCCGAAGTCGATAAGGTGCTCATGAACTGTGCGCTGGGAAACAATGTGGAGATCAAGGGCAGCGATAAAAGTTCGGCACCGATAGTATACAGGGATTTTACCCAAACGGAGAATATAATCGTCACAGAAGGACGCTACCCCGAATTTGAAAACGAGATCATGATAACCACCAAAAGAGAAGAGACAGAAGACCGCCATGTGGGTGACAGCATCGTGGTTAAAGGTGACGTGGGTGAAAAAAGCTATATCATAACAGGCATAACCACAGGTATGAACAACGGCGGCAGAAGCGTATACATGACCGAAGAGGGCTACAAGCGGATACGTCCCAATGACCGCCCCAATATAATCGAGATAACCCTTAAAAACGAGAATGACCGTCCCGCATTTGAGGAAAAGCTGGCAGCACTGTACGGTGCCAGCGCACAGGATCTGGCGAACGGTCAGTACGCAGAGGGCAGTCTTGAAGAACGCATCAGGGCAAAGGCGGACGAGAAAATGGCTCTGCTGATCTCGCAGTACGGTGTAACGGGTGCTGACTATGCTATCAGGATAGGCGACACCATGATAAGCGGCAACAGCAGTCATTTCGCCATAAAGGAAATGTCCTCCATGAAAGACCTGGCAAGATCACAGATGGGTTCGATAGCCGCAGTTACAAAGACAGTTTCTATCTGGGCTGTGATATTCATAGCTGTTGTGGTTGCGGTGATACTCGGCATAATAGCGGCATCCGCCGTAAAAAGACAGCGCAGGGAGTTAGGCATAATGAAAAGCATGGGCTACACATCAAAGGATCTCATGTTACAGCTGACACTGCGTATACTGCCCGTAACGATAATTTCCTCAGCCATTGCCGCAGGGCTTTCGATACAGGTACAGAGAGCATTCTGGATGGCATCCTTCGGTGTGAACATACCCGAAAAGCCTGCGCTCATAATCGGCACAGCGGCGGCACTGGTGATGTTCTGCCTGACAGTGACATACATCAGTGCTGGAAGCATAAGAAAGATATCCGTTACAGAACTTATGACTGAATGACAGGAGTTGGATAGATATGAAAAAGATCATTGCGGCGATATCCGCATTATGTATAGTCAGCACTACATTCGTATCTGCGGCAAAAGCAGTAAATGCCGAACCTGCACCGAAAGCGCAGAACGCCAAACAGACTGCTTCGCAGGACAGGATATACAACATAGCATCTGTCAGCAAGATGTATTCCACACTGGCGGTGATGCAGCTGGTCGATGAGGGAAAGGTGGAGCTTGATGCGCCTGTGACTGACTATCTCCCCGAATTTGAAATGGAGGATGAGCGCTACAGGGATCTGACGGTGCGTATGCTTATGGATCATACCAACGGTATTGCTATGGGCAACGGTATAAACCACTATCTCTATAATGATGCGGACAGCTATGTGCATGACATTATCCTTGATATCATAAAAGAGGCGCATTTCAAGGCAGATCCGGGAGAATATCCCTGCTACGGCAACTACGGCTTTTTCCTGCTGGAGCTAATCACGGAAAATGTCAGCGGCATGAGCTATACCGACTATGTGAGAGAGAATATCGCTTCAAAGATAGGCGCAGAGCATACGGGAACGGCATGGAGCCTGTATGCGGGAGATCTCGGTGATGCGCGTGCATCGCTTTACAGCGGTGCTCAGCAGGTCGAATACCCCTACGAGATGGCGGCGGGTCCGGGAGGCATATATTCCACTGCCCCCGATGTGGCAGATTTCGGTGCGGCTTTCTTTACGGGTAACGAGACACTGCTTTCAGACAGTGCAAAATCACAGATGAGCACCCGACAGAGCAGTGACCCGAAAGCCGAAGGCTATGGGCTGGGATGGGATTTTGTCGAACAGGTGAGGTACGAAAAAGAAAACGTCAAGGTCTGCGGGAAAGGCGGAGATCTGCCCTATATGCATTCCTTCCTGCTGGTCGCTCCCGATGAACAGATAAGCACAGCGGTGCTTACAGCGGGAAACGACAGCAGCGAGATCGCGGGACTTATGGCGGAAGCACTTATGGATGTCGTTCTTGAAGAACGGGGAAAAACCATCAGCGATGCTGCCCCAGCCGAACCGACGATGACCGATACGGTCCCCGACAGTTTCAGGAAATATGAGGGGCTTTACTGTGTGGGCGGCGTATACGGCACAGGGATATGCAGGATATACTTTGACAGTAAATATATGTACATGGAAAAGGCAGACACAGGCAATTCCTCCCCTGACAGGTACAGATACACCGATGAGGGCAGCTTTGTAAAGGTGGGCAGCAGCGGAAAGATGACCTCCGACAGAGAGATAGTATACTTCGAGGAAAAGGACGGCAAAGTCTACATCAGGACCGATAAGCTCACATTATTTCCGGGACTCGGCAGCGTAAATGACAGTATGTACTCGGGCGAAAAAATGGAAGAAAATACCGTTCCCGAAAGTGTGCAGAAAAGCTGGGACGAGCTTGCACAGACCTCATACGTTCTGTACAACGAAAAATGGTCATCTCAGACCTATGACAGCCCTTTCAGCCGGTCAGTGACGGATAAGGCTTTTCCCGGATATGTTCTTACGGTCAGCAGTACAGGACAGACAAAGGTGCATAAAATAACGGATGAGAATACCGCGCAATTCTTTACCACTATACCGAGCAGTGCAAACAGAGACCTGTATGATATCGATATAACAGATCACACCTATTCGGACGGTGTGAAGTCAGTCTCCGTTGATCTCAGCGACATGACCCGCTGGCGGCGTGTGGATACTCTCCCCGAATTCGGCAGCGATATAAGCGAAGTCAAGCTGAACAGCAGTGAGGCACAGTGGTACCGCATCGGTAAGGATATGGCAGGAAAGACCATCTCCGCCGAACGCCCCGAAAACTCCGCTGTATATGTATACAACAAATTCCGTGAGCCGATCTACAGCACTCATGTCAAGGGCACAGCTGACACCATTGATCTTCCTGCGGGCGGATATATCGTATTTTTAGGTGAGACAGGCGGCAGCGTAAAGCTGTTCGGATAACGGCTTTTCAGTTCCTTTCAGGCAGGAACGATAAGGCTTGATTACGGCAAGGAGATATTCTCCCTGCCGTTTTTTTCGGGCTGTGTCGGCAGGCGGCGGATTGACTTTTGGGGCAAGGTTTGTTATAATAGCCTATAGCGATCAAACTGTATAAACTCACAGGATCCGTTGGCAAAAGCCGGGATATATGGTTTTTGGAAACGCAGCTTGTCTGAATTTTAAGGCGGATCGCTATAAAACAGTAAAACCGATCGGGAGGAGATATGGTAAAGAATGGATAACGAGAAATACAAAGTCCTGATGATAGATGACGATGAACTGATAGCACGCTCAACTTCCGAATACTTCAATATCTTAGGCTGTAAGACCGCCTACGTCACAAGCTATGATGCGGCGGTGGAGTTTCTGGATACACATGATATATCCCTTTTACTGCTTGATATCAATCTCGGTGACAGATCGGGCTTTGACCTTTGCAGGAAGATAAGGGAAAGCTATGATATGCCCATTCTGTTCATCAGCGCAAGAACGAGCGATGACGATGTTATCATCGCGCTGAACATCGGCGGTGATGACTATATCAAAAAGCCATATACTCTCGGTGTTCTCTTTGCAAAGGTCAAGGCGATACTCAGCAGATACGAAAAGGCAAAGGAAGCGGCACAGCTTGCGGCGGCAGATCCGCAGAAAAAGGCGGTCGGGCAGGACGAGAGCAGGATATATTTCCGTGAGGGCGTTTACCTTGATACCTCAATGCACAAGCTGATAATAGACGGCAGGCAGGAAGAATTCAGGGCAATGGAATACAAGCTGCTGACCTATCTTCTTGAAAATGCGGGCAGAGTCGTGACAAAGGACGAGCTTCTCAAAAATGTGTGGGAAGATGAGTATACGAATGACGGAACGATCTCGGTGCATATAAGGCATATCCGTGAAAAGATAGAGCCCGATCTCAAAAATCCGACTATCATAAAAACGGTATGGGGCGTTGGTTACGTTGTTGAGCGTGAAGCACTGGGATACGGTGACGGTGCATGAAAAGCTATATCAGGATAACCGTTCTGACGGCGGTGATCTTTATCGCAGGTATAATACTTTTCACTGTTCTGACTGCGGGCTCTGTCACGCAGGACACCTCACGCAAAACCATCACTGCGCTCAACGATATTGCAAGGACAGCCGAAGCGGAACGCTCCGAACTTGATACTCTCAGCAATATGGGATATGACAGCAGTTTTGTCATTCTCGATATGACCGACAACGTGCTGTATTCCAATACCGATGCGGAAGAAAAGCTGACAGTCGAAAAGGCGGTGCAGAAGCGCTACCCTTACCGGTATCTTAAAGATGAAAGCGGTGTATGGGGCTGTGTCATAATACTCGATGACGGACTGGACGGCTACAGAACGCTCCGCCTGCGCTTTATTGCGGGAATGAGTATAGGCGGTATGCTGATACTGCTGGGGATGATCGGTTTCGGGATATATCTTGACAGGAATGTCATCACGCCGTTTAAGAAAATGCAGGATTTCGCGGGAAAAGTTGCCGAAGGCAGGCTGGACGAGCCGCTTGCGATGGACAGGGACAATCTGTTCGGTGCATTTTCGGAGAGCTTTGATATTATGCGTGAGGAGCTTTCCACTTCAAAACAGCGTGAACTGGAATTGCAGAAAAAAGAGCGCGAGCTTGTGGCATCCCTCAGCCATGACCTGAAAACGCCTGTTACAGGCATCCAACTGGCGGCGGAGCTTTTGCAGATGAGGTTCTCCGTAAAAGCTGAAAATACTGACAGCGACATTGCTTTCGGCAAAGATGAGATAGAAAGCATGAATGAGGGCGTTGACGGTATACTTCAAAAAGCCGAACAGATCAATTCACTTGTCAGCGACCTGTTTGCCTCCACGCTTGACGATCTGGGAGAATTCAAGGTGAACTGTCATGACGAAGATTCGGGAGTGCTTGCGGAACTGGTGAAAAGCTGTGACGATAAGCATCATGCATTCATGGGCGAACTGCCTGCCGTTATCATAAATATCGACCGCAAGAGGATGGCGCAGGTCATCGGGAACATCATCTCCAATTCCTACAAGTACGCAGATACGGCGATAAATGTGGATTTCACACTGTCGGAGGACTATCTGGAAATGTGTATCCGTGATCACGGAAAGGGCGTTCCCTCCGACGAGATAGAGCTCATCACCAACAAATTCTATCGCGGCAAAGGGTGGGCTGAAAGCGGCACCGACGGCAACGGTTTGGGGCTGTATATCGCAAAAATGCTCATGAAAAAGATGAACGGCGGACTGTCCGCCGAAAGCAGCGGTGACGGGCTGGCAATAACACTGGTGATACCTTTAAGCTGATGTGCCCGAGGACCATTTAAGAAAAATATAAGAATATTACAAGAAAGATTTATGGAAGATTTTCCCGAAGTCATGTATAATATCCTCAGAACAGCAGAAAGGACTGCAAGAAAGGATGTTATATATGGCTTCTTCTATTTTAAGAACAGAAAAATTATGCAAGTCGTTTTCAAACGGCGGAAATCAGCAGCACGTTATCAAAAACCTCGACCTTGAAATAACCGAGGGCGATTTCACTGTCATCATGGGTTCATCGGGTTCGGGAAAATCCACTCTGCTTTATGCGCTTTCGGGGATGGACAAGCCCACCTTAGGCAAGATATATTTCGGTGATACGCAGATACAGGACTACTCCAACGATCAGCTGGCGATGTTCAGACGCGGCAGCTGCGGATTTGTATTCCAGAGCGTTTATCTCCTTGACGATCAGACGGTGCTGGACAACGTGCTGACGGGTGCGCTCATCGTGCAGAAGAATACCCCCGAACTTGTGAACAAGGTGAAAGACCTGCTCAGAAAAGTCGGGCTGGATGAGGAGGACTGGAAGAAATATCCAAACCAGCTTTCCGGCGGTGAGGCGCAGAGGGTCGGCATAGTCCGCGCGATAATCAACGAACCGAAGATACTCTTTGCCGACGAGCCCACAGGTGCGCTCAACTCCGCATCAAGCCGTGATGTGCTGGATATCTTCACCGAGATACATAAAAACGGTCAGAGCATCGTAATGGTGACACATGATATGAAGACGGCTCTCAGAGGTACAAGAGTGCTGTACCTGCGTGACGGCGGCGTTGTGGGCGACTACCGCATGAAGCCCTACACCGATGACGACAAGCAGACAAGACGTGCGGGACTGGCAGCCTTCCTTGAAGAAATGGGCTGGTAAGGGGTGAGGATATGAACATACTGCGCTTATCGCTTTTCAAGCTGAAAAAGAACAAAAAAGAAGCGGTCGCCATCGCATTTCTCACAATGATAACAACACTGATGCTAGCCGTTTTCATGGCGAACATCTCGAAAGCGAACAAGGCTTACGAGGACAGCTTCGCACAGGCAGGTTCAAAGGATACCTGCGTTATGATAAAAAAGGATAAATTCCGTGATGAATACCGCAGGATACTTGAAGAAGACTACGGCATCACCGATATCACAGAAGCGGAAGCGATATACGCTTCTGCTCTTGATTACAAAAACAAGGACGGCGAAGACCGCACATACGAGTCTTATTTCGTGACGGAGAAAAACGAGCGGAAGATAGAGGACTTTGTAAAGACAGATAAGCTCTCCGATGAGGAGATAGAAAAGCTTGAGCATCCGATATGGCTGCCAATGTTTTTCTGTATCAGTGAGAGCTGTGAAGCGGGCGACACCCTGACGGTGTGCAAAGACGGAAGAGAATACCCCTTTACGGTGGCAGGCTTTTATAAAACAGGTCTTTACAACGACGCAGGATACGGCTACAAAATGGTCATCTCGGAAATCGACTATGAGCTTTTCAAGCTGATATTCAACAACGGATATGATTCCGTCTATACTATGCTGTGGTTCGATTCAGAGGGGACAGCGTATAACGACACCGACCATATTAACAGATGCGCCGATCTGAGCGGCGAAAGTCTCAGTTCAGCCTATAACCATGATTCCGTTGCACTTGAAAGAGCAAACTCCTTGTCATTCATCAATATTTTCATGTATTTCCTTGCGTTTTTCTCGGGTATCACCATGCTTTCGTCAGTGCTGATGATAATGCACCGCATCACCAACGATATTGAAGATCAGATGCAGCAGATCGGCGTTCTCGAAGCGTTGGGATACCGTTCCCGTGAGATATCACTTTCCTATGTGTACGAATATGTGATAACGGGCGGTATCGGTGCGTTCCTCGGCATTATCGGGGCATTTATCGTAAGCCCTCTGATGAACATCGGTATCCAGAATATGATCGGACGTACCGTTACCGTTAAAACGGAAGCGGGCATGATACTTCTTTCGGGAGTTATCATAGTGCTGCTTGTGACATTATTTGCGCTGTTAAAGGCGGCAAAGGTCAAGAAATATCCTCCCGTTGTGGCATTCAGAAAGGGCATACGCACACATCATTTCGGCAGGAACATTTTCCCGCTTTCAAAGTCAAAGGGGAACATCAACCTTACTCTTGCGGTAAAGAGCTTTTTCGGAGACATCAAAACCGCTGTAGGAACGGCTGTATGCGTGATAACAACAAGCACTGCGATACTGTTTTGTGTGACCGGTGCGGACTTCTTCAAGGACGGCATTGACGGTCTTATGACAATGACAGGCGATGACATCGTCACAGAGGTGGAACTGCAAAGCGGCGTTGACACCGATGCGGTCAGAGATGAGATAGCCGAAATGCCCGAAGTCAGAAAGGCACTTACGGACTATCAGACAAGGTGGCTGGCTGTAAAGGGTTCGGAACATGACGGCTCAACAGTCATATTCGATGATTTCAGCGATGCTGAAAACATATATCTTATCGACGGCAGATTCCCCGAACATGACAATGAGATCATGATAACGCTCCAGAGAAAAGAATATGACGGTACGGACATCGGTGACAGCATCGTTATCAAGGGCAATGGAACAGAAACAAAGTATATCGTAACGGGTATGACAAGCAGCATGATGAACAACGGAACAGGGCTGTATCTTACTTCCGAAGGCTACAGACGTGCCTGCCCCGATGCACGCCCGAATATCATTTCGGTATATCTTGAAGACGGCGTGACGATGGAAGAATTCGAGGAAAAGCTGAACGAGAAATATGGCAGGAGCACAAAGGACAGCCTGAGTGCAGGTGATGCAAGCGGCACACTTGAAGAGCGCATACAGGCGGCAGCCGATGAAAAGCTGGCACTGCTGACCTCACAGTACGGAGTGACGAATATCGACTATGCAGTAGTCGTTGACGGACAGGTCATCTCGGGAAACAGCAGACACTTTGTCATAAAGGACGTTTCCTCGCTCATGACATTGGCAGAACAGGCTATGGGTGGTGTTGCGGCAGTTTCAGAGATCGGCGCTATCGGAGCAACAGTCGTGCTTTCGGCGGTGGTCGCTGTGATACTTGGGCTCATCGCTTCATCCAACGTAAAAAGACAGCGCAGGAAACTGGGCATCATGAAGGGCATGGGCTACACCTCAAAAGACCTCATGAAGCAGATAGCGCTGAAAACAATGCCTGTGACTATCGTATCCGTTATCATAGCTTCATTTGCGGCGAAGTGCGTTTACAGCGCCTTCTGGCGGATGGCGTTCGGCGCTGCGGGCGAGCTTGATATGCCGCTGACGATCATTGCAGATGTGATACTTGTGGCATTCTGCTACGCAGTCACCTACATCAGTGCAGGAAAGATCAAGGCGATATCCGTAACAGAGCTTATGACCGAATAATGGGGGAAATACTATGAAGAATATAAAAAGAACAGCCGCCCTGATAACAGCAATGCTGATGCTGACAGGCTGCGGCAGTGTAAAGGAAGAAACAAAAGCGGATAACAAAACAGCAGATGCGGCAGTCAAGGCTGTATCTGCGGAAAATGACAGCGAGTATATATACTGTGTGGGTTCGGTCAGCAAGGTATATTCCACAGCGGCGGTAATGCAGCTGGTGGATGAAGGAAAAGTCGGGCTCGATACACCGATCACCGAATATATCCCCGACTTCAAAATGGCTGACGAGCGTTACAAGGACATCACCGTGAGAATGCTTATGGATCACACTTCGGGTTTAATGGGTTCAACAAGAATGAACAGCGATCTGTATGACGACAACGATACTTATAACCACGATAATATGCTTGAAAATCTTGCAGGTCAGCGCCTGAAAGCCGATCCGGGCAAGTATGCGGCGTACTGCAATGACGGCTTTGATCTGCTGGAAATTATCGTCGAGAATGTAACGGGCATGACCTACACAGACTATGTGAGAGAAAACATCTCAGGCAGGATAGGTGTGACCGACACGGGAACGCCCATAGATATGTACCGCAATGATAAGCTCGTACCCTCATATTCGGCAAACGGTCTGCCCCTTGATACAAGCTATTGTGTGAAGATCGGTGCCGGCGGTATATATGCGACGGCTTCCGATACGGCGAAATTCGGGGCGGCTTTCTTCACGGGCGATGATACGCTTGTTTCCGATGAAGCAAAAACCGCAATGGCGACCCGCTGGAGCGATAACGAGTACGGCGATGACAACGGTCTCGGCTGGGACTATGCGGAAATGCTCCGCTATCAGCAGAACGGTGTCAAGGTAGTCGGCAAAGGCGGCGATGTGAGTATGGATCACGCTTTCCTGCTGACTGCCCCCGATGAAAAGATAAGCGTTGCGGTGCTTTCCAATGGCGGTTCAAGTGTCTGTAACGATCTGGTGGCGCAGGCACTTATGGACGCAGCTTTGCAGGCAAAGGGCATAAACATTACCGACACCGAACAGCCCGAATGCACGATAGTTGACGATATCCCCGATGGATACAAGGCTTATGAGGGGTGGTATATCATGAATCTCATTGGCGGGGGCGACACCCTTTGCAGAGTGACTTTCCCCGAAAACAAGTATCTGCACCTGGAAAAGATAACCTCCCGCAAGACTTCTTACACCGACTATGTGCTTACAGCAGACGGCGATTTTGCAGAGCTTGCCTACGAAGTATCAGAAAGCGGCTTTGACAAGCGCCTTGCGGCAGGCGGCAGCAGCCGACTGTCTTTTGAGAAGAACGACGACGGGATATTTATGAAGTCAACGGGCGGGATGACTTATCCCGGACTTGGTTCGTTTGACATAAAGTCATACACAGGACATAAGATAGAGGAAAATAATGTCAGCGAGGATGTTATAAACAGCATTAAGGCGCTTGACGGCAAGAAGCTTCTTCTTGCAAATGAAAAGTATTCTTCAAGCGGTTACGAAGATGTAGGTATCGGACAGTTCCATACAATAAATGAGATCAAAGGCTATGTTTTTATGACCGGTGCCGGCGCTGATTATATGCTGAAAATATCCGACAGCGAGCATCTTGTTTCACCGAATACGATACCCTCATCATCAAGCAGAGACCTTCTCGACATTACAGTTGATACAGATAAAAACGGCAGACAGACGTTCGCAACAAGCTACGGAACAAAATATATATCGGCTGACGGAATACCCGAATTTGATGCATCCGTCAAGACCGTTGAGCTGACAGACAATGCATCGTGGTACAGCATTCCCGACAGTATCGCAAATACTCCCGTGACGGTGACAAGACCAGAAAAAAGCGCTGTCATCGTCTTCAACAAATTCGATGAGGCGATATATACTTCCCACGTTAAGGATGCAGGCAATGTCATCCCCATGCCAAAGGACGGCAAAGTGCTTTTTCTCGGAGAAAAGGGAGACCGTTTCGGGATAAGTATGTGATCGGGAAAGGCTGAACAGCCACAGAAACGGCAGGAGAGATCCGAACTTTAAAGCATTTCTCTCAAAGCCCGTAAGATCGGGGTTTTGTGTGACGACCGGGCGGAGTACGGAATGTACCTGTCCAATAAATCAAACACCCGATCACCGCAGGAGAATAATTTTCAAACAAAAAAGACCCATTAAGCTCGCAAACACGGGCGTAACGGGTCTTTCGGCTTTATTCGGATAGCTTTCAGTATCGCTTTCACTTCTTTGACAAAGAGCTCTCTGTTTTGTCGGATAGTGTCTTTTATAGAGTGTACCGGAGAACTCAGCGCTTGTTTTGTTTATTCGTATTACCCAATGATTTACCGTACATGAATCCGATAATGAGCTGTATGATACTCAGCACATAGCCTATCGTCAATGACATTAATCCGTTCATGATCCAGGTTCCAAGCTTCTTGCTGAACAGTTTGGGTCCGAAGTCCGTAAGTTTTGTATCAAGCTTAGTGAAGGCGAAAATAGCCATAGCGATCACGATTATGATACCCTCTATGATCTGACCTGCAGTGTCGTTCGTCGTATTTTCGTCAGCAATAGAATTTATCTTCTTGAGTACGGCGCTATGGAACAAAACTACTACGACGGTCGCTATGATGAACTCTATGTAGAATCGTTTCGATGTATAATCCGAATTGCCGGCAAGCTGGTCGGCAGTGAAAAAAACAACGCTCCCTAATGCTAAGGTAATGATCCTGAAAAAAGGGATAAGTCGATACAATGTCTTTGAACTTTTGTTCGGCAAGTCGGCAGTAAACGAAATAGCGCCTATAATATTTATCAATAACAGAATCAACGTTAATACGCCGAGAACGATAGCCAAGATCTTATGATCCGAAAAGTATTCCGGGCAATTTTTTACAATATCGATCAGATAATTTACTGACAGCATAATGATCCTTCCTTTTCAAGCAGAGTACCGCAAAACATTGTTAACAAGCTATTGCGATCCATGAATTTTATATTATCATTATATCACTATTTTTCTCAGTGCTCAATAGAGTTCACGTTTTGTTTTAATAAATGTTACATATCCGCAAAAAAGCTATGTCCTCCTTTTCGGAAGGCATAGCCTTGTTTTTTGATCCCGTTTGCTCAAAGCGGAATAATAATTTTACAGTCCAAAACCATATCCCACGCCTATCCCTATCATCGCAGACAGCAGAATGATCTTGATCGGGTGGACTTTTTTGAACGCCAGTACAGCGGTAACAGCGAACAGTCCGAGAAATATCCAAAAGCTCGCAGAAGAAAAAACAGATACGCTGATGCCTGACGGAAAGAACACCGTTCTCGCAACGGATATGAATGCGGCTCCGATCATTCCCACAACGGCAGGCTTCAAGCCCGACATGATACCTCCCACCGCTTTGCTTTTCCTGTACTTCTCAAAACACTTTGCGATGATGAGTATAATGATAAAAGACGGCAGAACGATGCCGAGAGTAGCTATTACCGCTCCTAAAACACCGCCTGTCCTCATACCTACGAATGTCGCCATATTTACAGCGAGAGGTCCCGGAGTGCTTTCACTGAGAGCCACGAGATCCACAAGCTCCTCCTGCGTCAGCCAGCCGTGACGTTCGGCTTCCGACTGTATCATGGCTATCATAGCGTATCCTCCGCCGAAGGTGAACGCGCCTATTTTCAGAAAGGCTAGAAACAGCTCAATCAGTGCCATTGCTCTGCTCCTTCCTGTTAAGAAGCGACCACAGCAGACCGAACAAGCCGCAGCCGATGATGACAAATACAGCATCAATCTTGAGGAATGCAGTCAGTATAAGAGCAATGCCCATTATCACATAAGAAAACGGCTTCTTTTTCTTCTTCACCGAACTGAACATCATCCACAGGGCTTTCAGTATCAGCGCAAGCACCGCCGCCCTGATGCCCATAAAGGCATAGCGGACTGCTCTTATGCTCTGAAACTGCGTCAGTATCAGCGAGATGAGAGATATAATAAGGAACGATGGCAGGACAACTCCCAGCGTAGCCAAGCACGCTCCGATAAATCCCGTTGTTTTATATCCCACAAATGTTGCCGCATTTATAGCGATAGGTCCGGGCGTTGATTCTGAGATTGCAACAATATCGGTAATATCCTTTTCATTCAGCCATTTTTTGTTTTCGCATACTTCTTTCTGTATCAGCGGTATCATGGCATAACCGCCGCCGAAAGTAAAAGCCCCGATCTTCATAAAGGTCAG
>NZ_CAMHRZ010000009.1 GCF_946187255.1 uncultured Ruminococcus sp. | reverse complement strand
TCAGAAAGGTTTCCCTCAATCGGCTCCGCAGTACCCAACCCAGATCATCATTTGCAGCAATACATATCAAAATCAGGATCTCTTTATTCGGGAAATCTTATCTCGCTCACATAAGAAAAGGGTATATCCTCGCTCTGCCACACGCCGTTGTCGGAAATGCGGAATACATAGCCGTCGGCGGACATTTTAGCGGTGTCGATGACCAGCACCGCAGGCTTGCCGTGACGCTTGCCCACCTTGACAGCAGTGTCCATATCTTTGGACAGATGAACATACTGCCTTGACATCTTCTTTATGCCGCCCGACTTGATCTTGTCGATGGTATCCGCAGAAGTGCCGTGATAAAGCACAGCAGGCGGGATCTCCACTTTCATATCTATATGAACATCTATGCTGTGCCCCTGATTTGCGCGTATCTTTGTCCCGTCCTCATTGTAGGAATAACGCTGTTTGTTGTTCTCGCGGACGATGCGGTCAAGGGTCTCACGGTCCAGCTTCCTGCCTGTGGAACATACGCCCTTTATCAGCGCATTCACATCCGCCCAGCCCTCACTGTCCAGCTTTATCCCCGCCGCAGAGGGTTCGTGGCGCAGTACCAGGCTTATGAACCTGCCCAGTGAAACGTCGTCGTTCTTTATCTTGTTTGACATTTTTATCGCTCCTTGTTCGTATATCTTACAGCCAATATCTTCCCATCGGGCTGTCTTTGGCAAATTATATCACATCCCGCCGACAAAGTCAATACGGCGATACGCCCGCCGTCCAAACTGTAAAACGATATGGATTTTTTGACTTTCAAATATTTTTTATCGTTTTTCGATAAAAAAGTATTGACAAACGAATTTGAGTGTGCTATAATACATTCAAGCTGAGAGGGACGCTTCTCAGCAATAAACCTTCGGAGGTAATTTATCATGGTAAATGAGATCACAGGCTGGTC
Source organism: uncultured Ruminococcus sp. (assembly GCF_946187255.1). Classification (GTDB taxonomy): domain Bacteria; phylum Bacillota; class Clostridia; order Oscillospirales; family Ruminococcaceae; genus Hominimerdicola. Next base: position 26,709 of record NZ_CAMHRZ010000009.1, on the reverse strand, counting down.
GCAAATGAAATCGCTCAAGCTGTCAAGGCTGCTGGTGGCAGGATTGTTCTTCCTGCTGGTCGTGATACTCTTCACGGCACACATCATCGCTGAATGGTTCAGCATAATCTCGGTGGGTCAGGGAATTATCGGCGGAAGGCTGGATATCCCCGTGACGGTGATGATATATATATGCGATGTGTTCGCGATAACCGCAGTTGCGGCGCTGAACAAACTGCTTTCAAACATCTCAAAGGACGAAGTCTTTATCGAACAGAACACCCTGTGCCTGCGCATAATCTCCTGGTGCTGTGTTATGGCGGGGCTGACCTTCACGGTGTTCAGCCTGTGGAGATACGAGTTCCTGTTCGCCGCATTTTTCGCAATGTTTCTGGGACTGGTGATGCGTGTGCTGAAAAACGTCTTTGAAAAGGCTGTCGAACTGAAGTCGGAAAACGACTTCACGATATGAGGGGGCGGTCTTATGGCGATAATCGTTAATCTGGACGTTATGATGGCAAAGCGGAAGATATCCTCCAACGAACTGGCGGAAAAAGTGGGCATAACGGCGGCGAACCTCTCGATACTTAAAACGGGCAAGGCAAAAGCTGTACGTTTTTCTACCCTCGATAAGATATGCGAGGTGCTGGAGTGTCAGCCGGGAGATATACTGGAATATGAACATGAGTAAGGGCAAACTATTCGTGCTTATCACGGCGGGTGCAGTACTGCTATGTATCACGGAGGCGTTGTTCTTCTTCGCAAAAAGCGGCACCAAAACGCTGTACAGCGGAGACTTCAAAAATTCACGCGGTGAAACGATACACGCTGAGATACAGCTCATGGACGACTACCTGATGAAAGAACAGCTGGTGCTGACAGACGATAAGGGCATCACCGTGAGTTACAGTGTGAAAGGCGAGGACGAGAGCGTTCTCCCGATGGATATGATCTCACGCAGGACAGATGACGCGACCGTTGTCTGGGTGCTGGATAATGACGGGACGGAGTTCATCGAGGTGGAGGGGCTCGACACCGACGGCAAACGGCTCTATGAAAGGCTTTCCCCCGAAAAGGGCAGCGCAAATGCGGACAGTTATACCGCGAAAGCCGCAGAGAGAGCCGAGACGTGCGGTTTTCCACGAGAACTCCCCGAAAGCTGCGACAAAAAAGCCTGGAATATATATTTCAGCGAGATATACGAAAAAGCAGATAAAAAAGATAAACAGGACAGATAAATGAGTACAACAAAACGGATAGTTATAATTGCAGCTATATTCGCGGCTGCGGCGATAAAGCTATTTGCTTTAGCTGTGAGCGGGCTGATGTTCATGCTTTTCGCTATGTCAAACAGAGAACATGAGATAACGTCGGCAGTTTCACCCGACGGCAATTATTCGGTGACGGTGATCGAGATAGGCTCCCCCGCCTTTTACAGCCCCAACGACTGCCGCGCAGTGCTTTATGAGAAAGGCAGTAAGGTCAGCACAGTGGATTTTGAAGTCGCCAACGACGGCGGGAACATATACCCATCAAACTTCTCTGTCGAATGGGAGAAGGAACGGGCAGTTGTCACCGCAGACGGTTCGGAACAGTCACCCGAAAGGCATTCGCTGTATTACGGCGGATAAAACAGTACAAAAAGAGGGACAGCAATGAAAAAGAGAAATTTTACACCCATAATAGTATCAGCCGTTCTGATACCGCTGGCGGGGATATTGATGATAGGCATCTACGGTTTGCACAGCTACACCGCAAGGACTCCCGTCCTCACTCCCGCCGAGAACGTGACCGTTCGGACTGACAGCGAGATAGGCATAAACGAACTTTGCAGCATTAGCAACGCGGTCAGTGCCAGGATAGTCGGCGCGGAGGTAACGGCGGGAAACATCGAAACAGTGATGATAAGCGCGGACGGACAGACGCTTTCCGCAGAGGGCGGAACGGGCAGGATGACAGTTACCGTATCCGCAACGGGCAGCAACGCTGAAAGCCGCGATATACAGGTAAACGTAACGGTGACGGAATGATATGGAAAACACTAAAGATACAAGGGCGATACCCTTTATCGCCGCTGTGATATTTACGGCAGCCGACTTTGCGGCGGCACAGGCGGTAAAAAACGGCGGCAGGGCTTTCAGCCACACGATGTGGGATATATGCGGAGTGTTTTGCGGGTATTTCCTGCTTCGGCTGATCTTCGGGCGGGAAAACAAAGGCTTTCCCGTGATCGCCTGCATAGCCGCAATGGCAGTCAGGCTGGCGCAGATGTGCGGACTTACCGATATCATAGACAAGTCAGGCGGGTTTATAGGCAGGCTGCTTGGCAACAGGGCGCTTTCGGGGGATATGATAGCCTGTATGCCCGCAATGGTGATGATATATCTCCTCACCGCACTGGATAATTCCGTTCCCCTGTGGAGACCGCCCGCAACCTTTGCCGTATTGCTGACCGTGTCGGCAGTAACGGTAATGGCAGCACCGCCCGCAATACTGCTGGTGATAGCCGCAGGCATAGTTACCGCAAGACTTAACCCCAAAGCAGAAGATATGATAAAAGAAGCCATGTACCTTTTTACAGCAGCACTTTGGGGCTTTGCCTGCTATGCACTGCTGGAAATTCAGTTCACTCTGATACAGTTCAGACCGACATAGAACAAGGAGAGATAGCAATGAATGAAAATACACCCATCAACGGGCAGCAGCCTGTTCCCCAGCCGAATTTCAGCGGAACACCTCAGCCGAATTATGTCGGCGTTCCTCAGCCGGGATATATGCCCTACGGAGTGCCTTACGCACAGGCTGTTAAGCCGAAGGTGAACATAGAATTCACCAAAGCCGAAAAGATAATGGCTTTCGTATCGGCGGGACTGGCATTCCTTTTTGCGAACTTTGTACTGTGGTACGCAACAGGCTTCTTTACCACAGCCTTTTACACACTGCTGTTCACCGCGATACTGGTATATTTAGGCAAAACAGGACATACCCTCAAAGCATCCCACAAGGTGTGGGCAGGCGTGATGTATGCATTCTCGGGGGTATTCTCCATAACCGCAAACAGCCTTATCAAGGGGCTGGATGTGATCTTCCTGATACTGGGAGGAGCGTCCCTTGTATACTCCGCCACTGCGGAAAAGCCCCTGTTCGGGCGGTTCGCACCCTTTGATATATTCAAAAGCTCGGTGGATAACCCCCTCAGCAACATGGGCAGAGAGTTCTCTGCGGTGAACAGTTCGCTCAAAGGCAACCGCGCAGGCAAGAACATAAAGTCTGCGATAATAGGTCTTCTGCTTGCCGTTCCCCTCACTGCCGTAGTTGCGGGTCTGCTGATGTCAGCGGACAAGGGCGTTGAGGATATGCTGAACTCACTGGCTGAAGCAGTCAGCTTTGACAATATTTTCTCTCTCGGTATGCGCATCGGCGTTTCTGTGCCGATAGCAGGGTATATTTTTGGACTTATCATCTCCCACACCCGCCCCGAACTCATAAAAAAGACGGATGAGGAAAAATGCGAAAAGTCACTGCACAACATACGCCTTGTGCCCAACACCGCAGTGTACATCTCGGTAACGCCTATATGCGTGCTTTATGTGCTGTTCTTCATTTCACAGGTGAACTACTTCACCTCCGCCTTTATGGGCAACCTGCCCGAAAATTACAGCTATGCCGAATACGCAAGACGCGGATTTTTCGAGCTTTTCGCCATTGAGCTGATAAATGCGGGCGTTATATTCTTCATTGATCTCTTCTCCAAAAAGACAGGCGAAGAAAAGCCCTTCACGCTGAAACTCTACTCTGTGGTGATATCCGTATTCACACTGCTGATAACCGCCACCGCCATCAGCAAGATGGTGATGTATATCGACACCTACGGTCTGACACAGCTGCGTGTATACACCACCTGGTTCATGGTGCTCACCGCACTGATGTTCGTATATATCATCATCAGGCAGTTCAAAAGGGACTTCCCTTTCATGAGAGCGGCGGCTGTGACCTTCACGCTGATGTTCACACTGTTATGCTTCTCCCGCCCCGATGCCCTCATTGCAAGGTATAATATGGAAAACTGCGCAGATACCCTGACTTTCCGCGACATTACCGAAATGAGCGACCTTTCCTCCGACGCTGCCGCTGTTGTCACCGAGATAAAGTACCGCGAACTTATCAACAGCAAATACTTTGACGACAACAGGATGCTTGAACAGTTCTGCGATAACGGCACCACAGGCTACGAGTATATCTGCAAACGCGCAGAAAAGCACCTTGACAGAAGTGCCTTCAATGAATTCAATCTCTCGGCGGCAAAGCTGAGATCACAGCTTTAATGGGCTGGCTTTTTCCCGCCTACATAACAGCGGTTTCGGCAGCACTTCTGGTGCATCATAATTACCGCAAGCGTCACCCGCGACAGCCCGTATCGGGCTTTCTGCGGAAGGTGCTTTACAAGCTGGCAAAGGCGCTGTGCGCCATCGCAATAGTATACGCAGGCGGCATAATAATGATACTATCCGCATTCATCAATGAATACTATCTCTTTTTCACGCCCTCCCGCTGTGACAATATAACGAGACAAACGGGCATTATCATCAACGACGATGTCACGCCTGTAAAATATTGCCGAATGTCGGGCGCTCCCGGTGACGGATGCAGTTATCGGCTTGAACTGCGGACGGAACTCAGCATCAGCGAATTCATGGAAAACTGCTGTTCCCCCGAATGCGCACCCTGGGGGGATAAGGATGACAGCTATCGTATTGACAGGAAAATATTTTCGGTGAAAAAAGAAAAGGGGCTTATGGTCATCACCCACTGATAAAACTGCGGCGGCACGCGAGAGATCGCACACCGCCGCTTTTATTTACTCCTGTTCCTGTCCGCTGCCCTTTATCTCCGTCCTCATGACATGGGTCTCCAGGTCGGCGAGCCTTGTGGGTATCGGGATATGGCTCTCCTTGTCCGTCAATTCCATCGCGAAATTGCAGGCGGTGTCAAGGGACACACCGTTGCCCACCGAAATGAACACAGGGCGCACCCCCGTGTGTGTCCTCAGCGCTCTGCCGTAGACTTTGCCCTCTATCACTATGTCGGTATAGCTTCCGCTTTCGGGGGCAGGTTCGGTATAATCGGTCTTTTTGTCAACGCGGAAATACGTCTTGGCGATGCCAATGGTGGGTCTGTCCAGATAAAAGGACGCATGAGTGGCTATGCCCATATTTCTCGGGTGAAGATAACCGTTGCCGTCAAATATGTAGATATCGGGTGTATTTTCCAGCAGTCCCGCCGTCTTCCTCACCAGCGGCAACTCCCTGTATGCAAGAAATCCCGGCATATACGGCACCTCTATCCTGCCGCTGAAATGCTTCTTCTCAACGATCTTGTGTGTTACGCGGTCGATGACAACTATACAGCACACCGCCTGCTCCTGCCCGCTGCCGTCCTGCCAGTACGCCAGATCAACACCCGCCACAAGCCCGATGCTTTCAGGCTCAAAGGTGTCCTCCGTCACTATCCTGCTCCTCAGCTCGTTCTGCTCTTTCAGAAATCTCTCCTGCATCTCTGTCTGTTCCATACTCACTGCCTCCTTTTCATTAATGAAAAAGCAGGTCGGAGTGACCCGATCTGCTTGTATCTTACTTATTCGGTCTCTCCTGCCTGCGCCTGCTCGACCTCGATGCTGTCATCACCGATGGGCTCGCTTTCGGGCTGTTCGGCGTTCTCATCGATGCTTTCGGTGATCTCGTTCTCATCCGTCCAGTCGGTAAGGTCGGGAAGCACGATGGGAGATACATCAAAGCTGAAATCCTTGAAGGCAGTGACCTGCTCCATACCGTAAGCCGTAAGACCTATCTTTACGGGCACCTTTCCGCCTTCCTCAAAATAATACCTGTATATCGAAGCTTTTTCGTCCTCAGCATCAGTGAGCATCTCGCCTGAGATCATATCGGGGGCAAGATAGCTTTCACAGATAAGCCCGTCCGCAGTGGTCTCGGTGCCGAGATACTGATACACCGGCTGTATACCCATCGTGTAGGTATGAGTGTCAATGTTCAGATACTCCTCATCGGGGTTCTCGTTCTTTATATAGTGCTTGTCCGCATGGCTGAGAACATACATCACGCCGCCTATAAGGTACAGATCCACCTGCTCTTCATCCTCACCGATGCTCATGTGATAGTCACCGCCGCAGGTCTCCACCATAGTCACAGTATCATCCATATAATCGGAGGAAGTCACCATAGTCACCTTGAAATCCTTGCCCTCCAGCGAATCGGTATAAGCGGCGGCGTAGGTGGTATCCTCAGATGCCTCTGTCTTATCCTCATCAGCGGTAGTCTCACCTGCGGAGGAAGCAGCCTTGCTGTCAGCAGTCTTGCCGTCCTGTCCGTTCTTGTCATTACAGCCCGCCAGTACGGTACAGCACACTGCAATGGCACAAATAGTAGCAATTATCCTTTTCATTTCACTTTTCCTTTCATCGCGGTATATCGCTATATGATTGTACCACGAAAAAGCACCCGCCGTCAATAGTACATTTTACTGATTTTTCACCGCTCCGAACTATGGTTTTGGGCTTTTTTCGGGACAGCTGACCTTATCTGACAGCTCGTTTGTCACAAAGTGCTTCACACCATCGGGTATATCCTTCAGTTCGGTGCGGAAGAAGTCGGGGTATATAGTGCGCTCATCATCGGGGGATATCCATTCAAGGCGTTCGTTCTCACCGCCGCAGTTCACGCTTTTGCATATCGGTACAAAGTCTTCGGGAACATCCATTATATAGTAAAAAGCTATCTCGTAAACAGGCTTGCCCTTTGCGGCACCCGCATCCCCCATAAACAGGTTCTCATGCACGAAAGCCAGTCTCTCAGCCCTGATATGTACGCCCGTTTCCTCATATACTTCCCGCTCAACCGCTTCCTTTGCAGTCTCACCGAAGCGGACACGTCCGCCCACCGAGTAGAAATAACCCTCATCACCGCTTGTGACCATCAGGATCCTGCCGTTTTTCATTATCACCGCACCTGCGCGGATATTGAGTATCCCGCCGCCTGCCGGAACCGTACCTACCGGTACCGTAAGATCAACACCCATAGCTTTCTCCCTATATCCAGCCGCCGTCAACACGCAGCACCTGACCTGTGATATATCCCGCTTCGCCGCCTGCAAGAAAACATACGGCAGACGCGATATCTTCGGGGGAACCCATTCTTCCCACAGGTATCTCATCCGTCACTGCCTGTAAGTCTTCTTCGGAAAGACAGCTGTTCATAGGCGTGTCGATAAGCCCGCAGCTGACGCAGTTGACCCGCACACCGCTGGGAGCGCACTCCTTTGCAAGCGCCTTTGTGAACCCGATGAGTCCCGCCTTTGCCGCCGAATATACCACTTCGCAGGAAGCTCCGCATTCCCCCCACACCGATGAGATATTCACTATATTTCCCTCATGCCGCCTTATCATCTGCGGTAGAACTGCCTTTGTCAGCCGCATACTGCCGATAAGATCCACATTCATCAGCTCCGCCAGACGTTCGTCCGAAAGGTCGGTGAAAAGCCCTATATCCGCAATGCCCGCATTGTTGACCAGAAGTTCCGTTTCACCAAAGCGCGAACTGACCTCATCCACAAAAGCCGCAATGCTCTCGCCGTCGCTCATATCACAGTAAAACGCCGCCGCCGTCAGCCCCTGTGCCGTCAGTTCCTCCGCCAGCGCCTCCGCCTTTGCCGCACCGCTTTTATAGCCTATCGCCGTAAGATAGCCCGCCTGCGCCAGCCGCCTGCAAACAGCACTGCCTATACCTCCCGAACCGCCCGTAACAATGGCGGCTTGTTTTATCCTGCCCATATCAAAGGCTCCTTTCAATGTTCATAGTCATTACACTATTATAACACGGACTGCTTGTTATTGCAAGCGCCGCCCAAAAAGAAATGCCCCCTCTGCGGGAGCAAAATCATGATGATATATCAATTTATGTCGTCAGAGTCCGGCGGTATCTCACCGCTTTCTTCAAAGCTGACACCGCACAGCTCCTCCCCTGCCGAGAACCGTTTTCCCAGCGGCATATAGACTTTCGTGCCGTCAACAGGGTCAACGGGCAGAGGATATCCTTTGCGTTTTTCCATAGCAGTGCTCCTTTCATTTTTCCGTGATCTGTGATAATGACATTTATCTGCCGTCTGCTGTAAGTATCCCTCATTTTGCGGGAATTATGCGCGGATGTTTTTATTATCCAATAAAATGTACTCAAAAGCCGTTCAGCGGAAAATGTCCGCCAAAACTCTTGTAATGAAAAAAATAATATGATATAATCATAAGTAAACACATACTTGCAGGGAGTGTACCAAATGAAATATAACAGAAAAAGCGCCCGGCTGTTCGCCCTTTTGAAAGGACTGCAAGTCGAGTTTTTCGGCGTTTTCGTAATGATCTTTTCCTGGGCGGTCATCAAGGCGATGGGTGCTGTCGGCAATATAATGTTCGGCTTTACGGGGCTGATGTGCGTTGTTTGCATACTCGCGGATTTCGGCATGAAACAGGGCGATGCGGCATCATCGGCGGACAAGCTGCACGGGGATGATGTGGGCAGAAAATTCGGCATACAGCTGGGGTTCATAGCCATGCTGCCCTTTGCGGTGACTGCGATCCTGCTGGCTGTATCGAAATTCAGCGGGAAGTTCGATTTCCTCGGTATATACAAAGTGCTCAACGCCTGCCTTTACCCCATAATACAGCTTTTTGCACCCTCAGCTGACATTGCCTTATTCAGCCCCGCCGTTTTCCTGCTGATAGCGGCATATCTGGCATTGTTCCCCATCTCGGCAAATATCGGTTTCAAATGGGGCTACGACAAGGTCGATCTTAAAGACATTTTCATATACAAAAAAAAGAAATGATATAAGTCCATATTTTTGGATAATTTTACGAAGGAGCATACCATGAGATTTGCACATATTTCCGACCTTCATCTCGGCAAAAGGCTGAACAACTACCAGCTCACAGCAGACCAGAAGCACATACTGGAACAGATAGCGGATATCGCCGAAAAAGAAAGCTGTGACGCTGTACTTATCGCGGGTGATATCTACGACAAAAGCGCCCCCTCAGCGGATGCCGTGAAGCTGTTTGACGGCTTTCTTACCGACCTCTGCCGCAGAGGACTGAGCATATACATAATAAGCGGCAACCACGACAGCGCCGAACGTGTAAGCTACGGACGCGATATCATGGAGAGGGCTGATATACATATCTGTGCGGTATACAACGGCTCGGTGCATATCGTCAGGGCAGAGGATGAGTACGGAAAATTGGACATTTGTCTTCTGCCCTTCATCAAGCCGTCGTCGGTAAGGGCGTATTACCCCGATGCTGATATCGTAACCTACAACGACATGATGCGCACCACTCTCGAAAACAGCGATGTGGATACCAACAGGCGCTGTGTGCTGATGTGCCATCAGTTCATCACGGGGGCTTCCACCTGCGACTCGGAATACATCTCGGTGGGAACTCTTGACAATATCGATGCCGACGTGTTTGACGGCTTTGACTATGTGGCACTGGGACACATTCACGGTCCCCAGAACATTGCAAAGAATATCCGCTACTGCGGCACTCCGCTGAAATATTCCATGTCGGAAACTGTACACAAAAAGTCGGTGACAATAGTAGACATCAAGGAAAAGCACGATGTTACCGTAAGTACCGTTCCCCTTGTTCCTCTGCACGATGTTAAGCAGATAAGCGGCAGCTATAACGAGCTCATGTCAAAGGAATACTACGATGGGCTCGACCTTGAGGACTACTATTTCATCACCCTGACCGATGATGCCGACATCCCCAATGTTATGCACAAGCTGAGAACGGTATACAAAAATATCATAAACCTCAGCTTCGATAACAGCCGCACCCGCTCTGTTTCGCTGGTGACTGCGGGTCCGAGAAAAGACACGGCAACGCCCTTTGAGCTGTTTTCGTCACTTTACACCGAACAGAACGGCTGCGGGCTGACCGATGAACAGTCGGAGTATATCAAGGGTCTGATCGACAGGATTTGGAGGGACGAGGTATGAGACCGCTGAAAATAACCATGCAGGCTTTCGGTCCCTATGCGGGCAGAACAGTCGTAGATATGTCAAAGCTGGGCGGAAAAGGGCTTTATCTGATAACAGGCGACACAGGCGCGGGAAAGACGACTATATTCGATGCGGTGTGCTACGGGCTTTTCGGCAAAGCCAGCGGTGACAGCAGAACGGTGGCAATGTTCCGCAGTGAGTATGCCGACCCTAACCTTATCACCTTTGTGGAACTGGAATTCGAGTACGGCGGAAAGAAGTATCTCGTCCACCGTGAACCCAGACAGAAAAAGCCCAAACAGCGCGGCAAGGGCGAGACCGACCTTAACACCACCAACGAGCTTTACATCGAGGGTGAGAGCAAGCCCATCGCAGGCAGCGAGACAGAGGTCAACGAAAAAATAAAACAGCTGCTGGGACTGGACCTGGGACAGTACCGCAGTGTGGCGATGATAGCACAGGGCAGCTTTGCGGAACTGCTGAACACCAAGACCGACAACCGCACCGCCATACTCAGCGCCATATTCTCAACGGGGAAATTCTATAAACTACAGGAAATGCTCCGCACCGATATCAACCGCGTGTACGAAAGCTACAATACATCAGCCCTTAAAATGTGCAGTCTGCTAGGGAATATCAGGCTGAGCAGTGCTGACCCGATGGCACCCGAGATAGAAAAAGCGGCATCATCTCCCGAAAATGCGGCAGCGGCTGAGGCAGTCATCACCGAACTTTGCACCAAAGCTAAGGACTATGAATATGAAAGGGCGAAAGCCGCCGCAAAGGTATACGAGCAGGCAGTCAAGGCACGCAGTGAAGCCGCCCTCGCACTGGAGGACGGCAAAAAGCTGGAAGAGTCCTTCCGCAAGCTGGCGGCTGCCGAAGATGAGCTGAAAAAGCTGGAGCCCGATCTCAAAACGGCGGCGGAAAATGCGGAGATACAGCAAAAGCGCAGACCCGAACTCAACTCGCTGATAGGGCAGATAGCCGCCGAAAGCGCACAGCTCAAAAGGTACGACGAAGCCGAAGCGCAGCTGAAAGAAGCCCGCAGGCTGGAAACCTCCGCAATGCAGCTGCAAAAGGAAGCCGCCGCACTGACCGAAGAAAACGAGAGGGACAAAAAGCGCAGTGAACAGTTAAAGGCGCTCATCTCGGAGACAGGCGATATCGGCGCACTGATCGCGGGCACAAAAAATGATATCGAAAAGAAAAAGACCGAGCTTGACAATATCGAGACTATGGGCAGAGAGTTCAAGGCGGCAAAGCTGTCAAAAGAGGGCTATGAAAAGGCTGTGCGGGAATTCAAGTCCAAAAATGAGGACTTCAACAAAGTAAATCAGGTGTATGAGCAGCTGCATCTCAGCTACAACTGCAATCTGGCGGGTATACTGGCGGAGGAACTTGAAGAGGGCAGGCCCTGCCCCGTATGCGGCTCTGTTACTCACCCCCACAGGGCGGTAAAAGCCGAAAATGCCCCCGACAAAAAGCAGGTGGACGACGCAAGGACAGCCAGCGAAAAAGCGAGGGCGGTCATGAACAAAGCCTCCGAGCTTTGTTCCGCAAAAAAGGCGGAGTCCGATACCATGTATGCTTCTGCTATGGAACACGCGGGAAAATACGCCGAGAACTGCACTCCCGAACAGGCACTGGAAAATGCGAGAGCAGATTACAAGCGCATAAATGCGGCGCTCACCAAAGCAAAGAACGAGCTGAGTATCCTCGAACAAAAGGCACAGCAGAAAGCCGATGCGGAAAAGGAACTGGAAAAGCTGGCGGCAAATGCGGCGGAGTTCACCCGCATCCTCGGTGAAAAGCAGAGCGAACTGGTAAGGGTGAAAACAGCGGCGGAGGAAAAGCAGGGCGCTGTGCAAAAACTGCTTGCCGAACTGCCGTATTCGGGAAAGGCAGAAGCCGTGAAGAATATCGACGCGCTGACAGCCCGCAGGATCGCCATTGAAAAGGATATGGCAGAAGCGGAGAACAGGGTCAAGGCGCTTGAAAGCCAAAAGACCCGTCTGGCGGGCAGGCTGGCTGAACTGAAAGAGCAGACAGGCGACAAAAAACGCCCCGACTGCGAAGCACTTGCTGAGGTGCTGAAAACCGCCGACAGATCCGCAAGGACGGCACTTACGGAGCGGGATGAGGCAAACAGCTGTCTGGTATCTGCGGAGGATACGCTGAAAAAGCTGAGTGCGGAGCTTCACAGCTTCCGACAGCTGAGTGCGGAATACAGCATGAAAAAGTCCCTCAGCGGCACTGCCAACGGCACCCTTACCCAGAAACAGCGCATAACTCTGGAGACTTATGTGCAGATGGAATATTTTGACAGGATACTCGCCCACGCAAATGTAAGACTTTTACAGATGACCAACGGACAGTACGAACTGGTGCGCAGTTACTCCACACGCGGGAATGTCAAAACAGGGCTGGATATCGACGTTATCGACCATTTCACGGGAAGTGTGCGCAGTACCAAGTCCCTTTCGGGCGGTGAGAGCTTCATGGCATCGCTGGCGCTGGCGCTGGGATTTTCGGACGAGATACAGCAGACTTCGGGCGGTGTGCAGATAGACTCCATGTTCGTTGATGAGGGCTTCGGCAGCCTTGATGATGAATCGCTGAACAAGGCGATAATGACGCTGCACGGTCTGGCAGAAAATTCAAGGCTGGTGGGGATAATCTCCCATGTGCCCGAACTGAAAGAAAAGCTGGACAGGCAGATCATCGTGACCAAAGACAAGACCGAAGGCAGCAGCGTGGAGATCAAAACATAAACAGCCTGACTGTCAGTGAGGACATTATAAATCCTGTGATATCCGCAGCGGCGGCGGCTATGAACACGCGGGCATCGGGCTTTTTTCCCAGTGCGGCGGAGTATACGGCAATGGTATAAAAGGTAGTCTCGGTGGAGGACATGAGCACGCTTGCCACTCTGCCCGCAAAGCTGTCGGGGGATACACGGTCAAAAAGCTCCCCCACAGCCGCTAAAGCACCGCTGCCCGAAAAAGGACGTATCATAGCAAGATGCAGGCATTCCTGCGGAAAGCCCACCCGTTCCGCCAGCGGTGAAAGCAGTCTCGCCAGCAGTTCAGCCGCCCCCGATGAGGTGAACATACCAACGGCGGTCATAAGTAATACAAGCATGGGGATAAGCTCTGCGGCGGTGCGCAGACCATCCTTTGCGCCTGCGGTGAATTCCTCAGCGACATCCACGCGGCGGATAAGTCCGCATAACAATATCCCGCCGATAGTCAGGGGTACGACAAGATCGGTGATATGCATCTATTCTCCCCCCTGACAAAGCACGGATATGACTATGCACCCCACTGCCGCCGAACACAGGGAAGTCACCAGCACCGCAGGCAGTATATCAAAGGGGCGTACCGAACCGTGGGCAGCCCTTAAAGCCCCCATCGTCACGGGGATGAGCTGTATCGATGCGGTGTTGAGAACAGTCAGCATGGCTGTATTTCTTCGGGGACGGGCGCTTTTTTCAAGACAGCGCACCGCCGCTATACCCGCGGGAGTGGCAGCATTTCCCAGCCCCATGAGGTTCGCCGTAAGGTCAAGACTTACCGCCTGCCGTGAGGGCGCATCAAGCTCCCCGAACAACAGCCTGACCAGAGGTGCCAGCAGTTTTCCCACTGCGCGGGTGATACCCGATCTTTCCGCCACACGCATCAGCCCGCACCACAGTGCCATAGCTCCCGCCAGCTCCAGCCCCAGCTGTATAACGCTCACGCATGAGCTGACCGCAGCCGCAGAGATATCCGACCAGGTGTTTTCATAAAACCCTGCCGCAAATGCAGTCAGCAGCAGGATGAGCAGTAATATCGTCAGCATAGCTGTCCTCTTTTCTGTACAAATAGATTTTTACGAACTTGTTAACGAATTATTTACTTTTATCGATTGGACAAATTACCAAAAAATAGTATATTTTACATCCCAAATTCGGCAGTAAATATTCAGAATAGAAATATTTTTATGTGAAATTCGCCGAAAATTACATAATCGTGATTATAAATTGACAAATGAATTAATTGCGCTTGACAATATTACCCAGAATTGGTATAATATCTGTAAAGTTGATCGACAGGCTAATGTCGAAATTTATTGTAGAAAGGGTTTGAGCTTACAATGAAATCAACAGGGATCGTCAGAAAGGTCGATGAACTCGGCAGGATCGTTCTCCCCATAGAACTCAGAAGGACCTACGACCTCGCTGTCAGAGACTCCATCGAGATCTACACCGAAGATGACAAGATCATTCTTAAAAAGTACCAGAAAAGCTGTATTTTCTGCGGAAACAAGGAGAACCTCATCGATTTTAAGGATAGAACGATCTGCGCTGACTGCGCAGCCGAGATCAAGGGTGCAAAGTAATTTCACCGATCGGATCGTTACAATACAGTTTATGCACATTGTCTCACCAAAAGAACATAAATGACTATCCGTAACTGCCGCTCTCACGCGGCAGTTTTTTTGTCTTGTCACTGCTACGGCACCGTATGAAAAAAAGCTGCCCCAAAGGACAGCTTTTCATATATACATTTTTTTGAACTGCTTTTCGTCGCCGTTGAAAAGCACCATTTCCAGGAAATCCTTGCTTTCGTAGTAATCGAACTTCACTCTGCTGCTGTATCCCCAGAAGTCCCAGCGCACGTCGTCGGGGGGCTTGGAATACTCGCTGATATACCATATAGGGCAGTCTTCAAAGGTATCTCGCTGTGCCACGTTGTTATATATCCTGCTGCTGCATTTGATGATCGGCGTGCAGCCGTACTCTTCCTTTATACGGTCGCAGAAGTCTCTCAGTTCATTGGTGAATTTATCGTAATCGGGAGGTATCACCGTTCTGAATATGCCCGGATCACAGTCCACTGCGGGACGAAGCCTGCCTTTCATTTTGCCGCAGACCTCTATAAAATGCTCCGCCTGTTCCTTGCCGCTGTGGTCGGGGTCGAAGATATGGATCATACCCGTGGGCAGCCGCGATCTTCTCGAACCGTCCTTGTTCTCGCTGAACCTTTCGTCCTCGTAGGCTGTGCTTTTCGTGGCGCGTATATAGCACATCTGGATATTCTGCCTTGAAAACGGTGTCCAGCCTATCTCGCCCAGTTTTTCGGTGATAACAGGTCCTCTTACGGGATAATCGCGCTTTCTCGGCTGGTTGAACCACAGCTGACCCGTATAGAAAAGCACGCAGATATCAAAGAACATCACCGCAAAGCACAGAATGATTACTGCGATTATCAGCTTGCGGAGGATATGCCTTTTGCGCCCGTAAGGTATTACCTCATCGGCTTCGTCTGCATCCCCGCCGTCGGTATCCTCATCATCCGTATCTTCTTCATCGGTGTCATCACCGTCAGCATCTTCGTCATCTGTCTCATCTTCATCCTCACCGAATTCGTCCTCTTCATCGGTATCTTCATCGGAATCTTCTTCGTCCGTATACTCGTATTCTTCTGCATCATCGTAAATATCCCCGTCTTCATCGGGATATACGAGAGAAGCAAGATATTCCTCCGAAACATCGGCGTATTCATTGTCAATTTCAGCTCTCGCCTCATCGCTGAGACGAAAGCTGTTTTCATTATTATTCGGTTCGGGAAGTGATTGTTTCTTTCTTTTCATATTTACTGTTCAGCTCCGCAAAATTATGGCTTTCCAGCTTCTCGCTGACTACCCTCGTGATATCGCAGAAAGCGTCCTGAAAGGGGCACTCTCCCGATGCACTGCGGCTGCATTCGTTATCAGGCTGCAAACAGCGCGAAAAGCAGTATCTACCCTCGATCGCTTCTATCACATCCTTTAATGTGATATCCTTAGGGTCACGGGCGATGGTATAGCCGCCCGTAGTGCCCTTGTAAGATCTGACCAGCCCTGCCGCCACCAGCTTGCGCAGTATTTTCAGCGAAAATCTCAGCGTAACACAGGTCATTTCGGATATGACCTTTGCATCAAGCCTTCCTTCGGCTTTGCACAGCACGGAGGTTATCCTGACAGCATAGTCCGCTTCGAGAGTTATGTACATCTTTTCCTCCCTTAATCAAGATAATCTCTGACCTTGTTGCTTCTGTTCGGGTGACGCAGCTTTCTGAGCGCCTTTGCCTCGATCTGGCGGATACGCTCTCTCGTTACCTTGAACTCCTGACCAACTTCCTCCAGTGTTCTCGATCTGCCGTCTTCAAGACCGAATCTCAGTCTCAGCACCTTTTCCTCACGTTCGGTAAGGGTGGAAAGAACCTGGTCGATCTGTTCTTTCAGCAGCACCAGTGAAGCAGCTTCTGCGGGTGCGGGTGCATCATCATCGGGGATGAAGTCGCCCAGATGGGAGTCCTCCTCCTCACCGATAGGAGTTTCCAGCGATACGGGATCCTGTGCTATCCTCATTATCTCGCGCACTCTGTCAACGCTCATATCCAGTTCCTCTGCTATCTCTTCGGGGGACGGGTCGTGACCGTTCTTGTGCAGCAGCTGTGAGGATACCTTCTTGACCTTAGTGATAGTCTCCACCATGTGTACGGGGATACGGATGGTCCTTGCCTGGTCTGCTATCGCTCTGGTGATAGCCTGTCTTATCCACCATGTTGCGTATGTGGAGAACTTAAAGCCCTTCTTGTAATCGAACTTCTCCACAGCCTTGATAAGACCCATGTTGCCTTCCTGTATCAGGTCGAGGAAGCTCATGCCTCTGCCCACATACCTCTTGGCGATAGATACTACCAGTCGCAGGTTAGCCTCTGCAAGACGCTTTCTTGCCTTTACCGCTTCCCTCTCGTTGTCGCCCGACATCATCTCTGCCAGCTGTATCTCTTCCTCGGAGGTCAGCAGCGGAACTCTGCCTATCTCTTTGAGATAGATCTTTACAGGGTCATCGATGGCGATACCATCCGTAGAAAGGGAGATATCCACATCGTCCTGATCCAGCTCGTCATCGGGATTTACAAAATCCAGAGTATCATCAACAACTACATCGTCGATGATCTCGATGTTCAGTTCACTGCACTTGTCATAGAAGCTGTCCATCTGATCCACGTCAAAGTTCAGCTTTTCCAGTGCGTCGGTGATCTCCTTTGTGGTCAGCTTGCCTGCCTGCTTGCCGTGTTCCATCAGGTTTTCCATTATCTTGCTCTTGTCAGTCATATCATACTCTCCTTATATTTATTATATCCGGTTTTTTCGTGATAATATCCCCGTCAGCCCTTTTTCTTCTGTAATGCCGCCATCTTTCTGAGAAGTTCCTCATCGGAAAGCTCGTCCTCCTGCTGACTGTTATGTTTTTTATTATACTCCTTTATCGAGCGTATATACTCCTCCGCGACACCGCGATCAACGCCCAGTACGGAATACTTCTTGAAAAAATGCTTCACCACCCCCACATCCTCCATAGAGTATTCCTCCAGGAAAGACTCGGGCGTAACAAACTCGCCCACAGCGATGTTTCCCAGCGCACTGAGATACAGCTTTCGGTTGAATTCATCGGTGAACTCATCGGGAGATATCTGTTTGCTTATCTCGCTTGCGTCACCGCTGTTGTTGCATATATAGTATATAAGTCCGCGCTCGCTGAAAAACGCCTTGTTTTTCGGCTCGTTCCTGTCATCGATCATCTCTGTCAGTATCTGTTCGCGCTGCTCGGCTGCCTTCTTTGAGTTAGCCAGCTTCTCTTTAAGATCGTTGACCGTTGCCCTCACCACCTCAAAGGTCACGGAATACTTCTCGGCTATCTGCCGCTCCATTATATCCCGCACAGTTTCATCGGGCTCTGCGGCAATGGCATTATATACCTTTTTCAGGAACTTTGCCATATCGTTCCTGTTTGACAGTTCAAGTCCCTGTTCAAAGGCTTTCAGCTCGAAATCAAAGCCGTCAACGGCGTTGTTCACAAGGTATCTGAAATGATCCTCTCCGAACTTGTTGATATACTCATCGGGGTCCTTTGCGCCCTCCATGCGGATAACACTGCTCGCCATACCGTTTTCCCGCAGCAGACCCACCGCACGAAGCGCCGCTTTCTGTCCCGGTTCATCGGCATCATAGCATATAACGATACTGTCGGCGTAATTCTTCATCGCCTTTATCTGCTCCGCTGTCAGTGCCGTTCCGCAGGAAGCCACCGCATTTGTAAAGCCGTGCTGATACAGCGAGATAACGTCGAGATTGCCCTCACACAGCAGCAGCTTGTGGCTGTGTACCGCATCATCCTTTGCATAGTTCAGCGAAAAAACGAACCTTGCCTTTGAATAGCCGTCGGGCTGTCCCTTTTCCCCGGAATTGCGGTATCTCTCCGAAGTGGTATCACCTGTATTCAGGTACTTTCGGCTGTCATCCCCCAGCGTTCTTCCGCCGAAGCCGACTATATTTCCCGCTATGTCGATAAAGGGGAACATCGCCCTGTCCATGAAAAAGTCATAGGTCTTTCCCGTCTTCTGCGACCGCGAGATAAGTGACGCTTCCAGCAGTTCGTCCTCGCCGTAGCCCAGCCCCATCATGTACACTTTCAGCGATGTCCAGCTTTTCGGGGCGCAGCCCATGCCGTACTTGTTTATGGTCTTCGCATCCAGCCTGCGCACCTTCATCAGGTAATTCAGGCACCTTACGCCGTCGGGAGTTTTAAGCTGTGCGCGGAAGAATTTGGCAGCCGCCTTGTTCATCTCGAATATCCGCATACGCCTCTTGTAGCTGCGGTCGTCGTTGCCGTGATAGGAAGGCACCGTCATGCCCGCCCGCTGTGCCAGAAAATTCACCGCATCCATGAAGCTGAGGCTCTTGTACTTGCGCACAAAGCCTATCACATCACCGCTTACTCCGCAGCCGAAGCAGTGAAAAAATCCCTTGTCGGGCACCACACTGCATGAAGCTGTGCTGTCGTCATGGAAGGGGCATTTGCACATATAACCGCGTCCCGACATCTTGAGCTCGACTCCGCTCTCACGCATGACTTCGTTTATAGGGTTTTCAAATTTCAGCTTTTCAAGAAATTCCTGATCCAAAATGCTCCCCCTTCCGACATCCTGTCACGCGCATCATTTCACCATCCACTGTGCGGGTATGAACAGCTCCTTAAAAGTCTCCACCGCATACACATCCGTCATTCCCGAGATATAATCGCATATCGCCATATCGATACCATAATGATACGCTAAATTCATATACATCGCGGGAAGTCTCTCGATATGATCGGTGTAATACTTATACAAAAACGCTATCATATCCTGCGCCTTGCGTTCCTCAGATTTGCACGCGGGATTTGTATACACGCTGTCAAACATGAATCTATGCAGAGTTTCGTAGGCTTTTGCCACCTCATCCGTCATGCGCAGCGAACCCTCGCGTCCGGGCTCATCATTCAGCCCGCAGTCGATGAGGGAGGATACCAGCGTAGTAAGGCGCGCCGATTTATTATGCCCCAGCACCGAAGTCACAGACGACGGGATATCCTCCTCATTAAGGATGCCCGCCCTGATGGAATCATCGATATCATGGTTTATGTACGCGATGACATCCGCAAAGCGCACCGCATAGCCCTCATAGGTGTTTGCAACGCAGTTGGTATGCTTTAGTATACCGTCCCGCACCTCGTGAGTGAGATTAAGACCCGCGCCGTCCTTTTCCAGGATATCCACCACACGCAGACTCTGCTCGTAATGATGGAACCCGTGGGGGCTCAGTTCATTAAGCATACGTTCACCCGCATGACCGAAAGGGGTATGCCCGAGATCGTGTCCTAAGGATATCGCTTCGGTAAGGTCCTCGTTCAGTCTCAGCGCCCTTGCGATGGTACGCGCTATCTGGGCGACTTCCAGCGTATGTGTCAGCCGCGTCCTGTAATGGTCGCCTGCGGGGGAAAGAAATACCTGCGTCTTATGCTTCAGCCGCCTGAAAGAATTGCAGTGGAGTATCCTGTCCCTGTCGCGCTGAAAATCCGTCCTCAGCGGACATTTATCTTCAGGGCGCTCCCTGCCCTTTGTCTCATCGGCAAAGCAAGCCTTTTCGCAGAGCATATTATGCTCAAATCGTTCTGTATGTTCTCTGGGAAGCATGGCTCTCACCCTTTCTGCCTTCATGCTGCATACACATATATATAGCGCTGATAGTATAAAAATGCCTTTATTATTACATAAAGGCACAAATATTTTGTATATGCTCACAAACTCACAAACAGAAATCGGTGTCTCATCTATGCATTATTACCATATTCTGAGAAATCCGACCACATTCCCTTTTTGATCTCTATCTCCAGCTGACCGTTGGATATATCTGTCAGCTTCTTCACGAAAGCATCGGCAAGCTCGGTCTTCACGAGAAGTATCATACCCACCGTATCAGCGAAATCCTCGCTCTCGGTGATGACCTCGAAATCGGGCAGTATATACTTTATCTTCCCGTAGAGGTTATAATCGCAGGAAAAGATCAGCATAGAGCATTCATACATATTCAGTATATCCGCATCGGCTATCGCCAGCGAACAAGCCTGAGAGTACGCCCTCACCAGACCGTTTGCACCCAGCAGCACCCCGCCGAAATATCTCGTGACCACAACGCACACATCCGTCAGTCCCGCCTTGTTTATCACATCGAGTACGGGCACTCCGCCCGTTCCCTGCGGTTCGCCGTCGTCGGAATACCGCGAAACATTGCCCTCACGCACCACATAGGCGTAAACATTATGTCTCGCCTTGCGGTTCTCGCTCTTGATCTTCTCAACGAATGCCATAGCCTGTTCCGCTGTCCTGACAGGGGCTATCTGTCCTATAAACTCACTTTTTTTCTCGGTATAAGTGCCTTTTGCAAACCCGTAGACCGTTTTGTAGTTCATACGCTGTCCCCTTTCGATACTGTCTCACTGCTGTTACGGTATTCCCGCTTCATTTTTGAAAAATAGTTCTCAGACACCGATCTGCTTTTATCATACGGCAGTTCATCAAGCAAGCTGCCCAATGCCCTGCCTCCTTATATACAAAAAAGAGCGGAAAATTTCCGCTCTTTAGCTTCTTGATAATTAGTCGAGATTGAATCTCTTCTTGAATCTGTCAACACGTCCGCCGCTGTCAACCAGCTTCTGCTTACCGGTGAAGAAAGGGTGGCACTTGGAGCAGATCTCGACCTTTATATTCTCCTTAGTGGATCTGGTCTTGATAACATTGCCGCAAGCACAAGTGATAGTAGTCTCGACATACTTGGGGTGAATACCTTCTCTCATCAGAATGACCTCCTTCCAAACTAAAAATTATGGCTCATAGAAGCCCATCATCCTTAGTTCAGACAGTAGTTCTATGCAGCATTCATTTAAACGTCTTTCAGACTAAAATATTATAACACGATACAACAGGGTTGTCAATGGTTTTAACACATTTTTTACATTTCGACTTCTTCCACCGTATCCTTGTCGGCGTAGCGCTGTCTTGCTTCCTCGATCTTATCATAAGCCGACTTGAACGCCTCGATAACATTGATATCGAACTGCGTGCCCGCGTTCTTGACTATCTCGTTGAAGGCATCCTGCGGATCCCAGGGCTTTTTGTAGCTTCGTCTGCTGGTCAGTGCATCATAGACATCAGCCACTGCCACTATCCTGCTTTCGGGAGAAGTAGCCCTGCCCTCCTTGCCAAGAGGGTAGCCTTTGCCGTCTATCCTCTCGTGATGTTCAAGCGCGATAGTCCTTGAAAGCTGCATCACATCGCCCTCAACGCGGCTGAGGAGCGCAGCACCGTAGGTGGTATGTGTCTTTATGACAGCAAACTCCTCATCGGTAAGTCTGCCCGGCTTGTCCAGTATCTCAGGCGGGATTATCAGCTTGCCCACGTCGTGCATGGTGGAAGCCAGACCTATCAGCTGCACCTGTTCATCCGTCATTCCCAGTTCCTTTGCGATTATCTTTGAGTACTCCGCCACACGCCTGATGTGCTGTCCCGTCTGTCCTGATTTGTTCTCGGTTATTTCCGCGAAGGATACGATTATCTCCTCCTGTATGCGGTTAGTCTCGTCAGCCTTCTTTTGCAGATACGCGCCGTATTCTACCAGCACCGCAAACAGTCTCAGCATGATGAAAAGTATTATCGCCACGATCGGGTTCGATGAAAGGATGAAAAACAGCGTCAGGTTTGAATACCGCTTCATCATCCTGCCCGATTCTTCGGTAAAGGGCTGACTTCCGTTGACCACCAGGTATATCACCTTTCGGTAGAATGTCAGTATCGTGACCACAAGTATCGAATACAGCGCCACCAGCAGATACCCCAGCCCCGACACGCGGTAATTGCCGATGGCATCGCTCAGCGACTGTATATTGAGGTTTATGATATTTCCGCCCAGTTTAAGTTCAAAATCTTCGTAGAATGTCTCAACTACAGTTTTCGGGAGCTTTTCCGCAAACAGCGAGCCCACAGCCAGACTCAGGTTGCAAAACCCCGATATCACAAAAAAGATGACCGCCGCATTCATGCATAACAGCAGTCTTCTGCCTACTTTTTCGATATGTTTCAGCTTCTTTTGCAGTTCTGTTTCGCCCATTCGCACCACCCCCACTATATAATATCACATCCCGCGAAAATAGTCAATAGAGCACGAAAATTCCCGATCGGGTCATTTGCGGCAATAAAAAAGCAGTCTCCGCATTTTTGCGGAAACTGCGTAATCATCAAAGCTGATTGGCATCGGGCATTTTTCTGGAGCATATTATCTCAAGATTGCCGTTGCGCACTCTGAGTTCATCTATAAGCTCCTTTTCCTTGACACCATTTTTGAGGGTCACATCGTATTTCAGCTTGAACAGGCTGCCCATATTGGTGGTCTTTACTGTTTCGAGCTTTGCCTTTGTGGTGAACTTCTCGAAGATATCATCGAATACATCGCCGTAATCAAGGCTCTCGGGGATGGTGATGGTCAGTACCTTCTCGCAGTCGGCGCCCTCACCTAAGGGGAGGATCATATACACGATGTTCATTCCGCATACGACTACTGTGAATATTATCGCCAGCAGAAGATGATCGGTACCCGTTGCTATACCTACTGCCATAGCCAGGAAGATCCCCAGTATATCCTTAGCGTTTCCCTGCATTGAACGGAACCTTACCAGACTGAACGCACCTGCCACCGCAACGCCCGTTCCGAGATTGCCGTTTACCAGCATGATTATCACCTGAACTATCAGCGGCAGCAGCGCCAGTGTCGTCACAAGGCTCTTGCTCTTGTTCTGCCTGAAACAGAAGCTGAAAGCTATCATCGCGCCCACCACCAGTGATACCAGCGAGCAGATCGCAAAAGTTGAAGTAGTTATAGTGGATGTCCCCACAGTCGAAGATAGATCAATAGCCGATAAAACATTTATATTATCAAGCACAGTCATTCACCGTTCCTTTCGATTCGTCCTTGTTGAGTCTGAGATATTTTTCCCGGTCGAGGGCTTCGCTGAAAACCTGTTTGTAGGCTTCTCCGTACTTCGAGAAGCTGCCGGGATAGATCTCCAGCTGATCCAGCAGATAGCTCAGCCACAGCGGCATTGCGCCGGGTATCTTGATCTCCATTATCCTCATGTGAGGATCCAGGAGCTTTCTGCCCCACGAGCCCTTCTCCAGCCTTATCTCTTCCTCACGGTAGGTGATGTTGCTGTCAAAGGTTATACGCAGATCGGGATTGTCTATGCCCGCAAAAGCTATCCTGTCATAGCTCAGATACATAGCGGGAGCTACATCCTTATAGAAATGGAGGAAATAGTCTATCTCCTTTTCAATCTGGGGATTTTTTCCGGGCATCACTCCGAAGTTCACGAACTCGTAGCTGTCTATCAGCGACATATCCACGCGCCTTTTGTAGACAACGCCCTTGTACTTCTTCTTTAGCTCCACAAAGACCTTGCTGTCCTTGTTGGGCACACCGTAGCTCCTTATGCGGAGTTTCTCCTTGTATACAGGCTTCTCCATAGAGGTACGGATCAGCTGATGATCGGGCGTATCGTAGTATATGTTGCATATAGTAGTCAGTCCGTAATGATCAGCAGCAGCCTTGCCTGCCATTATGCGGATTATCTCCTCCTGCTGAACGTCGGTGACGAAGTATTTTTTCTCAACGCGCTTGAAAGTTTCCTGTACAGCAGCCATAAAACTCATTCCTTTCATCTTGGTGTGGGATCTGTTTCCCTTCTATGGTCTTAATTATAAGCCCTCGACCTTAATCTAAACTTAATTTTGTTAGAAGAATTGAAAAATTATTTTTTCTCGATCTCATACTCAAAAAATCCCGAAAACAGGCGACTGCCGCTGTCTCAGTCAGCTCAGCCGCCCGAAATGTCAATACCTTGATCATTAAATTTAATTAAGTTAAGTTTAATCTTCATCACGGTATGCTTCTCAGCCTTACAGTAAAGATGATCTTGCCGTTTTCAGCCTTGCAGGATATCTTGCCCTTGTGGTTCTCAGTCACTGCCTTTGCCACCGAAAGCCCTATGCCGTATCCGCTTTTCTTCTCGCCGTCCTCACGCTTGCGGGAAGCGTCTGCGCGATAGAAACGGTCAAACAGCCTTTCGGGATCTTCGGGGGGCTGTGCGCAGTCATTGACTGCTTTTATCACAGCGTGCCTGCCGCTGGCAGTTTTTGTCAGGCTGATATCTATACTTCCGCCCTTGTCGCAGTATTTCACCGCATTCTCGGTGAGTATGGATACCACCTGCCTGATGGATGCCTCATCGCCGTTCATGCGTATATTCTCCTGCGCATCCACATTAAGGGTCAGCCCCTTGTTTTCCGCAGGTGTTTTGAAGGGCTGTGCGATATCGATAAATGCGTCCGTCAGGTCAAATTCCGCGAACACGGGCTTTATGCTCTCCTCATCCATCCGCGAAAGCCTGAGCAGGTTGGCTATCAGTCCGTTAAGGCGCTCTATCTGGTTCTTTATGCTCTCAGTCCACTCACTGGGCTCGCTTATCATCTCTATGACTTCCGTATTCGCCTGGATGATGGCGAGCGGAGTCTTTATCTCATGACCCGCATCGGTTATGAACATCCTCTGCTTCTCATAATTCTCGATGAAAGGCTTGACCGCAAAGCGCGAGCATATTATTATCAGCAGGCAGACCAGCACCCAGCCGCCCAGAGATATGGCGGCGGAGATGAGCAGGAAATTCTGCTCTGTCCGTATATCATCGCTACAGTCCAGAAATATGTACATCTTACCGTATTGGGTCTCCTTGACCACAAAGCGATAATCACCTATGTATCCGCCCGACTTGCCAGTATTATGGGCTTTCTGCGCATAGCTCACCGCCTGATCGGAAGTGACCGCCGCGATATGTACGGTATTTATCACCGTCGGGGAAAGCTGCCTGTCGCACATCACATAGAAGTATCTGGTCTTGAACCTGGTCTCCTCTGTCATCCTGAAGCCGAAACCGCCGAATCCACGCCTGCCGTCATCATCGGGAACAGGGGGCGGTTCATCGTCCATGCCGCCGAACCTGCCGCCCGGCTTGAAACCGTTCTGATCGCGCATCATGCCGAATTCGGGGAACTCGCCGTCATTGTCGCAGAGTATCTCCAGCAGCTGCTTCTCGGTGCCGTTTATCTGGCGGATATTCATGATATTTATCAGACCCACCACCACAAGTTCCACAGCCAGCACACTGAATGCCGCGATCAGTACGAACCTGCGCCGCAGCCGTTTTATCATTCTCTGACCTCCAGCGTGTAGCCCACACCGCGGCTGGCTTTTATCTCGATATCAGCGCCCACAGCCGCCAGCTTTTTCCTGATATAGGATATATACACCCATACCACGCTTATCTCGGCTTCCGCATCGAAGCCCCATATCTTCTCCATCAGTTTTTCGGTGGAGATAAGGATATTGCGATTGAGCATCAGCATTTCCAGCACCTGGAATTCCTTGTTGCCCAGCTTTGTCTCGCCGCCCTTTTCGGTGGAGATGACGAACCTCTCCCTGTCCAGCGTAACATTGCCGACTTTCAGCGAATTAGGCGCAAACTCGGTCTTGCGGCGGGTCATCGCCCTTATCCTCGCGAGCAGTTCGCCCATTGCAAAGGGCTTAGTGAGGTAATCGTCCGCACCTGTGTCCAGTCCCGCTATCTTATCCTCTGTCTGGGATCTTGCGGTGAGCAGCAGCACAGGGGTATGTATCCCCTTTTCGCGGATGCGTCTTAGCACCGTCAGCCCGTCCATGCCAGGCATCATTATGTCAAGTATGATACCGTCATACTCCGCACCTATGATATAATCGTAGGCATCAAGTCCGTCATAAACGGCATCGACGGAATAGTTGTTGTGTTTCAGTACTGCCACCAGTGCGTTTGAAAGTTCCTTTTCATCTTCTGCAAGCAATAGTCTCATATAACTCGACCCCTCCTGTTATCTCGGTATGCGGACGCGATGCACCCGCTGCTAATATAATACCCCGCAGGGCTTAAACTTAGTTTAAATTATACCATATACCCATAATCTTTTCAAGGGTCTGCGTCAAATTGACGAAAATGCCGTTTTTGTACTATCATGATAACACCCGACGACAGCATCCGTCAAGCGCGATTTTGCTATATTATACAGCATATATAGTCTTTTCTTGCTTTTTCTGCCAAAATAACGCCCTCAAAAGCAAAGTCGGTAAAAAATGTCAACATATATTGTTAAATTACTATTGACGAACGGG
>NZ_CAMHRZ010000008.1 GCF_946187255.1 uncultured Ruminococcus sp. | reverse complement strand
TGGGGCAAGAACAATCCCAAGACCTACAGAGATTACGGCGATTTCTACTGCGATTTCGACTGCAGCTGGACAGCAGGCTCTTCGGGCAATTCCCGTATCTGCATCTACGGCTGGGCTCAGAATCCTCTGGTAGAGTACTACATCATCGAAGACTGGAGAAACTGGTCGCCCGCACAGGATCCTTCCGCTAAATACAAGGGTTCCTGCACGATCGACGGCAGTGAATACAAGATATACACCAGTGACAGAAACTCCTACACCATCGACGGCAACGGTCCTTTCACACAGTATATCAGTATCCGTCAGAACCTCAGAACAAAGGGTACTATCAGCGTATCCCAGCACTTCAGAGAGTGGGAAAAGCTGGGCATGAAGATGGGTAACCTCTACGAAGTTGCTTTCAACGTTGAAGGTTGGGAGAGCGACGGTTCCGCAGATGTTACTATGACAATGCGTGAAGGCGGCGATCCTGTTCCCGATCCCGATCCCATCGAAGTTCCCGATCCCGATGCTAACGGCGATTATTTCACCAGCTCCTTCGAGTCAGGCGCAGGTAACTGGAAAGGCAGAGGCAGCGCTTCTGTTGAACTTGACAGCAAGAACTATTACGGCGGCAGCAAGTCCCTGTTCGTAAGCGGCAGACAGGAAAACTGGAACGGCGCAGAGATGAAGCTCGACTCTTCCACATTCGTTCCCGGCAACGCTTTCAGCTTCAGCACAGGCGTTCTCCAGAACAGCGGTTCTGCAACAAGCATGAAGATGACTCTCCAGTACAAGGATTCCTCCGGCAAGGAGAATTATGACGAAGTAGCTTCCGCAACTGCAAAGAGCGGCGAGTGGACAAAGCTGGAAAACAAGTCCTACACCATTCCTTCGGGTGCATCCGATCTCGTACTTTACGTTGAGGCTCCCGACAGCCTGACTGATTTCTATATCGACAACGTGCAGGCTTCCAAGGAAGGCAAGGCTTCCTCTGTAACAAACGGCGGCGGCACCGTTAACGGCAAGAGCAACGGCGGCGGCAACGATAATCCCGAGGATACAAGCAATCTTTATCCCGTAGTAAAGACCCAGGTACAGAACCGCAAGATCGGTTTCAAGTGGAACAAGGTACAGGGCGCTGAAAAGTATGGTATCGGCGTATACCAGGCTAACAAGTGGGTAGTTAAGAAGCAGGTGGACAGCACTGTTACCTCATGGACTTCTCCTCAGGTAGCTAAGGGCACTTACAGACTGGTCGTTCTGGCTAAGGTAAACGGTCAGTGGGTAAACGCAGACGTATTCAAGAAGTCGTTCTACGTTACTGTAAACTGACAGCTCACAAATAATCTGTTAGAAAGTATCGGTTCTTAAAGAATTGAGACAACAAATAGCTAAAAGGCTGTGCAGATCACATTCTGCACAGCCTTTTTTGTAAAGAAAAGTATTATTTTTTCTGCTTACGGTAATCAAGGGGCGTTATGCCGCATCTTTCCTTGAACTGCCTTGCAAAGTGCTCGTAATTGCGGTAGCCGCACTTCCCTGCTATATCGTAGGCGGAAAGATTTGTGGAGGTCAGCAGCATTTTTGCGTATTCGATCTTGGCATTGATGAAATCCTGTACGAAGGTCACTTCAAAAGTCTTTTTATAATAATACTGGAAGGATGCGGGACTCATGCGGACTTCGTGCGCCGCCCATGTGATGGAACGCGGGATGTAAGGCTCAGCGTATATCTTATGGCGTATGGTGAGCAGCATCTCATGCTCGGAATCATGTATCTGTTCATCGGGCAGATGGAGCGCATCACTGACGCGGTTGAATATCAGCCACATATAATGCTGCATATTCTCCTGAGAATAGGGCGACTTTGAAGCATACTCATCAGCAATAGCCTTTACGCACCAGCTGAGGAACTCGATGGAATCTGTACGGATGCCCTGTGCGTAGGGCACTTCCCTTTTCAGAAATTCGGCTTCTTCATCATCCTCAAAATGAAAATGGATCCAGTCGTTGGCAAATTCATGCTTCGGGACGCATCGGTAATACTGCGGCATCCCCTGCGGAAACAGGAAGAAAGAATCCTTAGCGACCTTGATCTCTTTATTATCGATCGTGAATATCCCGTCGGTCTTGAGCAGCAGAAGAAGACAGTCTCCGCTGCCCTCAGGACGTTCGATAATAAAATCCGTATCGTGCCTGTGGTTGTAGCCCACATTATTGATCTTCATAGTCTGTCACCCCGATTTTTTTAAAATTATCATTTAACTTATATTATATATCATTGTTTTTTTGTTGTCAACAGTGTATAATAAATCCAGTTTCAAAAAAAGAAAAGTGCGCATTATAAACAAAGAACGTTCAAAAATGTGTACATTTTCTACAATTCGGAAATCCCGATAACCGCCGAAAAAAATACACGGCTGTGGGATAACGAGTTTGTCACGGTCAAATGGTCAGATAAGACTGTGGGTAAAAAGAAGGAATTCGGTCTGTCGGCGGAATGAGCGACACGCAGCAGACTGAAAACGATTACAGTTATTATTTAAAGGGGAATGATTATGAAAACAAGAAGCAAAAAGGCTCTTACGCTTTCAATGGTCTGTGCAATGGCTTTGTCCTGCCTCAATTGGGTCGAGCCTGTTCGTGCAGAAGCCGCTTTTGAGAAAAACGCTCAGCAGACTGTTGCTGATATGGGTTTCGGATGGAATCTCGGTAACTCGCTCGACAGCTATTCAGGCACCGTTATAGGCTCCAATTATGGCAGCCTGTCCTCTGAGACTGCATGGGGAAATCCCGCGACCACAAAGGAACTTATCGATCTGGTCAAGTCTTCGGGTGTAAAGACTGTCCGTGTTCCTGTTACCTGGTACGAACACATGGATCCCAACACTTACAAGATCGACCCTGCATGGATGAACAGAGTTGAACAGATAGTAAACTATGTTCTCGATGATGATATGTACTGCATCATCAACGTGCATCACGATACAGGTGAGAAGGGCTGGTTAAAGGCTAACAGCAAAAATCTCCAGAGGAACGAAGCAATGTTCAAGTCCATCTGGGAGCAGGTAAGCAGTAATTTTGCCGAATACGGCGACAAGCTGATCTTCGAGGGCTTCAATGAGATACTGGACGAAAGCTCCAATCAGTGGTGGAACCCCGGCCCTGAGGCAGGTCCCGTTTCCAATGAGCTGAACCAGATATTCGTTGATACCGTCAGAGCATCGGGCGGCAACAATGGCAAGAGAAATCTGATATGCAACACCTACTGCGCAGGTGCAAACAACGAGATCACCAGCCAGTTCGTTCTTCCCAATGATACCGTAAGCAACAGGCTGATCGTTGAAGCACACGTTTACCAGCCCTTTGAGTTCACACATGAGGATTACCCAAATATAACTACCTGGTCAAGCTCTCCGCTGGACATGGTGCTGAACAACCTCAACCGTACCTTCGCACAGAAGGGCATCCCTGTTATAATCGGTGAGTTCGGCTGTGCAAACAAGAACAATATGGATCAGATAACTTCATGGTCGAAGTACCTGGTAGAATCCTGCACCAACAAGGGCATGGCTTGCATATGGTGGGACAACGGTTCGCAGTACAAGATCTACAACCGCCGCACACTGAAAGTTACTCAGCCCGAGCTGCTGGATGCGATGCTGGTAGCATCAGGTTCAAAGGCTCAGAACACCAATACTGGCAGCACCTGTCCTATACTCTGGGGCGACGCTAACAATGACGGCAAGCTGGATGAGGCAGACAAGCAGATCATTGTAAACTACATACTCAAAAAGACCACTACCATCGATGAAAAAGGCGACATCAACCAGGACGGAAAGATCAATATCAATGATCTGGTAGAGATCAAGAGAGCTATAAGCAAGGCTGCTGCTTCCACACCTGTTCCCGGCAATCTCTGCGATAACGAGGACAACTGGACAAGCTGGACAGATACCTCTGAGGGTGCTCAGGCTGAAATGACATACGTTGACAACGGCGTTTCAATGCAGGTAGACAAGGGCGGCAAGCAGGAATGGCACGCACAGTTCTTCTATGAGGGCGTAGCACTTGAACAGGGTGCAAAGTATGAGATCGAGTTTGATTATTTCAGCGATTCTCAGCAGACCACTTACCTCAACATCCTCCAGAGCCACGATGATTATCTGCCTTATTACACAGATACTCTGAACTGGACTACAAGCACTCAGCATTACAAGGGTTCCTTCACCCACACCTCCGCCAGCGACAATATGTGTCGTGTATGCTTCAATCTGGGCGGCACAGGCGTGAAAGTTCCTTTCAGGGCAACTGTTAAGAACCTGAAGCTGGTAAAGGTAAGCGGCGGTTCTAACAACAATAACAACAATAATCAGGGCGGCAATACTTCTTCCAACACAGGCACGAATATGGCAGCTGACGCTACCAAGTTCTCGGGCTGGGCTAACAAAGATGCAGGTGCATCCGCAACATTCACCAATCTGAGCAATGGTATCCGTATCAATGTTAACAACTCCGGTTCGGAAGTTTGGTACGTTCAGGGTATGTATCCCGGCATTAAGCTGGAGAGAGGGGCAACATATCAGATCGAATTCGATTATCAGGCGGACAGGAATGTTAATCTGGGATACAAGTTCCAGCAGAACTATGATCCCTACGATCAGTATCACTACGATGACCTCAGCTTTACAACACAGAAGCAGCACTACTCTTCTCAGTTCTCTATGACAGAACCCACAGATGACGATGTTGCTTGTGTATTCACCTGCGGTGCAGCCGGAAGTAACTTTACAGTGAACATCACTGATCTCGTTATAAAGAAGATCTCATAATGATGCTTTCCTAATAAATTGGTTCAGAAGGAATAGAAAAAAGCTCTCTGTCGTTCTATCGGCAGAGAGTATTTCTTGCAGTAATAACGTATACGATAAAGCAGCATACATCGCTCCCTGCAATGTATGCTGCTTTTTATATGCTGATAATTTAGTTTACGGATTCAAGATGAAGCACAGGATCCTTGATAAGAACATAGCTCAGCGGAGCCAGACCGCTTTCATCGGCTACCGTTACCGATATCCTTATATTGCTGTGACCTGCCACATCTACGACTACATCTGCCGACAGCACTTCTTCGGTCAGTTCGTACTCGTATATCACCTCATCGGTATCAAGGTCGGTGACGCGGACGATACCGTTAGTGGTCCAGCTGTCCTGATCCAGCAGCGGTGCCATTGTAAATGTCATGCCGCTGAAAGTATCTCCGATATCATAATCCATATACGCCGTAGGCTGACCGTTGCCTGCGCGGAAAAGATAAGCCCTGTCCCATACCTCGCCATCGACTGTATATGCGCGTTCCTTCATCTCGATAAGATCGGTGGTGACACACTCGGAGCCGAGCCTGCGTTCCAAAGGTATTGCGAACATATCGATATTTTCAGTACCGAAGGTATCTACCACTACCACGTTCTCAGCTTTTGAAGAAACAATATCGGGTGCAGCTTCCATTTTCTTTTTCTCTACGAAAGAATAGATAGCAGATCCGATGACACAAAGAACGGCGAAGATCACAACTGCGAGCACGACAGTACCGCAGCCGCAGCCCCCGGAAGACTTCACTCGTTTGCCGCCCACATAAGAACCGTCATTTGCGGCATTGCTGCCTGTGTAGGGCTTGCGCTTTTTCAGCAGCTTCTTACGCTTTTCCCACTCGGTCTTGTCAAAGGAGTCATTGACCTCCTCTGTCAGCGTGTCGCAGTAGCCGATAGCCTTTGCCCTGTGCTTGGATTTCAACAGACTGCGAATTATCGCATGACCGGGATCGGGAACTGTCTTGTACTTCATCTCGCACAGCTCGACATACCTGATCATGGCGTTGATATTTCCCTTTTCGGCAGCCTGCTCCAGAAAAGCCAGACCCTCCTTGTAGCGCTTTTTAGCCTTTCGGGATGTGGGGCTAATGCCCTTTGGGATAAGATCGAGATAAACTATACCCAGCATATACAGCGCAATGACGCTGCCGCTTTCCACTGCTTTTTTCAGCCAGAACTCGCCGCGTTCGGGATTTGCGGGAGTACCAAGACCGAAGCAGTGGTAGTAGCCTGTCATTCTCTGGGCATCGATATTGCCGTTCTCTGCAAGCTGAGAAAAAATGTTGTATGCGTTGGCATAGTCCTTGTTATGATCGAGGGCAAAGGCATAGCTGACAACTTCATCCTCTGTCAGTTCAACGGAAGCCTGATGATTGTTTGATGTATTGTTCACCGACTGAGATCGGCTGTTGTTTACGGGTGCAGCAGACCCGTTATTTACAGGCGCAGGAGCAGGTGCAGGCGGTGGCGGTGCAACGCTGTTGCTGTACTGTACTGAAGAAGAGTTGCTCTGCACATTATTCACAGGTGCGCCGCCGCCAATGCTGACTTCGTCCTTTTTATCGGTGTCATCATCGGAAGGCTCCTCAACTCCCGTTTCAAAGCATATATCGGTGATGTTCTCCGAAATGCGGTCTATCCTCCTCGAAAGACTGGCACGTCTGTCTTCGTTCTCTTCCCCGTTCATCATTTCAGTAAACTCCCTGCGCTTTGCGGCAAGCTGACTGACGATCTGTTCGGGTGGGAGAGTATCGTCTATTTTAAGGTCTTTTAAAAATCCCTTATCCATTGATCTACCTCCTCTGTTATAGGAAACAGCATAAGTATAAGTTTTAGTCATTTGATATGTTCACACCGCATTCCCGCAATGTACGGGTCACGGCAACACTAAATTTATTATATCACATCTTTTAACGAAATGCAATAGTATTAAGGAGAAAACGCAAAATTACGGAGAAATCGCAAAAAACGGCACCCCTGCCAACCGCAGAGGTGCCGTAAACTTCATATTATCGCATCGGTATAGTGATATACCTTACTTTGACTCGGTCAGAGGTATCTCACGGCTGCCGTCGATACTCTTCAGCTTGTTGCCTTCAGCTTTGAAGAAACTGTTCTTGGAGTCAACGGTCAGCTTCTTGATCTTGTAGCCCTTGAATGCAAGTGTTCTTATCCTGCTCACCTTGGGTCCTATCTTCAGTTCGGGGAGTTCAACAGATGCGGAACTCATCGAGAAGGAGTCAAGACCAAATGCACATGAACCGATATACTCCAGATTATCGGGGAGAACTATCTCCTTGAAGCCTGTGCAGTTTTCAAAAGCGAAATCACGGATAGTAGTAAGAGATTTCGGGAATGTTATCTTTGTAAGACCCTTTGCCTTTGCATCATCGGAGAACAGAGACATACCGCCGTCATAGCTGCCCACGAATGCGTAAGCTGCTATCTCGGTAACGCCTTCGGGGATAGTGAACTCGCTCCTGCTGGTTCCTGTAAATGCCACCAGTTTCTTCTTGTCGTGAGTATAGAGCACATTATCCTCTGCTACATAGTAGTTGTTGTCCTTATCGACTGTGATCTTATCAAGCGCACTGCAGTCGCGGAATGCACCGGGATCGATGTTGGATACCTTTTTGGGTATATTGATCTCTTTCAGACCTGTATGGTCGAATGCGAAATAGCCGATACCCTCCAGCTCTTCGGGGAGCTCTACCGATTCAAGAGTGGTGGTATAGCTGAACATCCTCTCGGGGATATATTTCAGCTTCTTGGGGAGCTTGACCTTTGTCAGCTTGCTGAAGCTGCCTGCGTTGATGGTGTTCATGACCTCAACGGTATCGGGGAATATAAGCTCGGTGGGAGAGGTGTTCTTGAACGAGTCGTTGCGTATAACGGTAACGGACTTTCCGTCGACCTTTTCGGGAACCTCTACCTTTCCGTCCTTCTCCTTGTCCTTTGTGGTATAGGAGATGAGCTCTGCATGATCGTCATAAACCGCAAATTCCAGTGTACCGTTTTCAAGCTCTACCTTTGAACGCTTGGACTTGTCCTTGCTTGTGTTGTCATACTCAAACACACGGATAGGTGAGCAACACTCCTTGCCGTCACGGGTGAACACGCTCATCTGGATAGCGTACTCTTTCTTGCCCACGCCAACAAAATCGGATATCTTCATGGCGGTCATGGTGAAATTCTCACCTACGCCGCTGTAATTTGCACCGAAGAAGGATCTCTCCAGCTCGGTATAGCTCTTGCGGCAGTCCTTGTCCGCATCCAGCTTGAAGCCTGTGAACACATCAGCCAGCGACATCCACTCGCTGAGATCGATATCCTCTTTCTTTATCATTGCGGAGGGACCGTTTGTATCGTCCTCTGTAGCTGTCATACCCAGCATCTGCAGCTCGCCCTTGCTGTTCAGGTGAGTGCTGATGTCGATATACATAGTCTCGTCTGAAATATCGGAATCAGCCCACAGCGAAGCGATAGTACGGTAATCGCCGCCGCCCAGATTCTTGGTCCTTACAACCATAGGCTCTGCATCACGGTCAGTCTGTACAGCTACGAGATAGGGATCGATATCCATCTTGATAACGCCGTCCTTACCGATCTTTGCAGGCTCAGCCAGCATAATGGGACGGTAGAATTCAAGACTGGAATCCTTTTCAAATACAGTATAATTTACCGCGATAACATTCTTCATCTGCTCGTCGGTCAGCTTGGAATAAGCAAATCCCTCGTCCTTGAAAGCAGTATCGGAAGGCTTTGTGCCCTTCTGTACTACCTCCAGATCCAGCTTGCTGAACAAAGGATTTACGTTCTCGGGCTTGCTGCTGTCCGAACCCGAACTGCTGCTCGTGTCAGTCTTGGAACTGCTGTCCTCAGCCTTTGAGCTTGTCTCCGACTTTGAACTTGTATCGTCGGTCTTGGAGCTTGTATCGGGCTTTTCGGAGGAAGTATCTGTCTTGGATGAACTGCTTTCCGCCTTGCTTGAAGAACTGCTCTCCTTCTTGGAAGAACTCTCTTCCTTTTCTGAGGAGCTGTTCTCGGTCTTGGAAGAAGTGCTCTCTGTCTTGGAAGAATTATTCTCCGTCTTGGAAGATGAACTTTCGGGCTTGCTAGAATTATTATCGTTTGTCTTGCCGTCAAATTCAAACAGAGTATTCATCAGCTTCTTGTAGTCGTCGTTGAAGGCATCGTTAGTGATGAGATCAACGCCGCCAAGTGCAAAATACATCTGGCTGGACTGATAATCAGCCGAAGGATTGGTCATGGGGAAATACAGGGAGATACCGCTGCTGTTCTTGATAGTCGTCGAACCGTTGACGATCATATCATTAAGAGCATCTTTCAGCTTGCCTGTTTCAGAAGAATAATCCTTAGAAAGTGAATTAACCACTGTGCCCAGATCCGCAAGGTCAGCCTGACCATATGTGTGTACACCGTCAAGCATGGTCATATACTTTGACATATCACCCTTTTCAACGTCTGTCAGCATCGCTTTGCAGAGACCGCCGACAGCGTCCTTTACGCCGTCTGTCTTGGAAAGATCCATAGTCGCAAGGGTAAGGCTGGGAGCGGAGGTAGGCATTTCCTTAAAGAAGGCAAAATACTGATTTACGACCTCTTTGCCCACAGCATCCGCCTTTTCGTCTGCTTTCAGGCTGCCCAGGAACTCATAGTTCCAGCCGGGACCCGGTTCCACATCTGCGGAAGCTATCATATAATCCGCATAATCCTTCCACATATCCGCAACCTCGAGAGAAGACATTATGCAGGCATCAAAGCCTATGAATTTCAGCTTATCGTTCTTGAACTGGGATTTGTCCAGCGAAGACTTCATCTCGTCAAGAGTCAGGAAATCGGGCATACCTGTCTTGGGGTCGATGTTAATTTCAT
Organism: uncultured Ruminococcus sp.; assembly: GCF_946187255.1. Classification (GTDB taxonomy): domain Bacteria; phylum Bacillota; class Clostridia; order Oscillospirales; family Ruminococcaceae; genus Hominimerdicola. Next base: position 17,918 of record NZ_CAMHRZ010000008.1, on the reverse strand, counting down.
CCGCACCGTAGCCCATAACAGGTCCGCCGCCGTGATCCCAGCATATCAGCGCATACTCATCCGCAGGATAATTCGTGGGTACTTCTTTGAGGAACTGTGTGAAGGTATCGGCTTCAGCCATATTCTTCTTGTCTGCTGTATAGATATTAACGCCGCCCTTGCCTTTCTCGGTGGTAAGGTCTGCGCCCTCGGACTTATATTCCAGATATGCATTGCTGCCTGTGGGGAAGTTGGGTATCCACCATGTCTTGGCACCGCCGCAGTAGATAAGAAGGTTTATATCCTTATCGTCAAGACCGCTGTCCAGCATCTCGATAAGATCCATCGTAGCGCTCTTGGCTTCGCTCTCAAGATCGGAGCCGACCATATATACCATCAGTGTCAGCTTCTTTTTAGCTTCGGGCTTTTTGTCAGCCCATTTCTTGGCTGCAGCGCCCGCCTGCATCTTGCTGCCGCCGGCGGAAGCCTTGGGAGTAGTCGATAATCTGTTCAGCGAACCGATATCGGTGACTTCCATATTATCAACGACACCTTCGCCGTCAATATCGACTTCGACCATACCGCTGTCTTCATCGGGAGCGCTTTCGGTAGTCTCAGGCTCCTTGCTCTCTGCGGGAGCTTCTGTCTCTTTCTGCTCAGCAGTGGTAGTAACGGTGGTCTCTTTTGTTTCAGCCGCTGAGGATGGTTCCTCTGCCGCATTGTCGCCGCAGCTTGTCAGCATTGAAGCGGTAAGCAGCAGAGCAGTCAGCGCACTAAGTATCTTTTTTGTTTTCATTTGTGTCCTCCTGTTTATTTCTATGATACAAATTACCAATCTATATTTTACCACACTTTAACCGATATGTAAAGTGACTTTGCGCGACAAACAATTATAGCATGGGACTTGTTTTTTGACTATTTTGAACATATTATCCATATCATCACAATTCCATCACTTATCATTGACAATGACCTGCTGATGTGGTATAATATATTTATGAATAAATTGTATCAACAGGCAAATGCCTGCTGCGATATCATCCGCAAGGATCAAAGGAGAATCTATGGCGATCTATGTAATGAGCGATATTCACGGGGAATATGATAAATACTGTGAGATGCTGGATAAGATCGGGCTGAGTGATGATGATACTCTCTATGTGCTGGGCGATGTGGTCGATCGCGGTCCGCGTCCCATCGACGTACTCAGAGATATGATGAAGAGACCGAACGTATATCCGCTTCTGGGCAATCATGACTTGCTGGCTCTTGATGTGCTGAAAAAGCTGAATGTTGAGATCACAGAGGACAACTATGCCAATCATCTTGACACTGATACTATGTCAGAGCTTATCGACTGGCTGCGGGACGGCGGTTCCACCACGCTTTCACAGTTTAGGGAACTAAGCAATGACGAAAAATCGGACGTGCTTGATTATATCGAGGATTTTGCACTGTGTGAGGCTGTTGACATCGGCAGCAAGACTTTTTTGCTCGTTCACGCAGGTCTCGGGAATTTCCGCAGAGGGAAAAAGCTGCGGGAGTATACTCTGCGGGAGCTTATTATGGACAGACACGACCCCGATAACGATTATTTTGAGGACGATGATATCTTTGTCATAACAGGGCACACCCCCACTGTGATATACACAGGCAAGGACGAGATCTATCATAACAAGCACAACATATTTATCGACTGCGGAGCCTGCATGGGCGGCAGATTAGCCTGCCTGTGCCTTGATACGATGGAAGAATTCTACGTTTGAGCAAGAGGATAAAGCAGCTTTACGGGAGCATTGCAGATGAGTCTGCCATGCTCCTTTATTATTGCAGCTTCCACAGGGTCACAGCCATCGTGGACAAGTGCGTAACCGCTTGCTGTGCGGTAAAGCTCGCACTCGGTATCAAGAACATGACAGCGGGAAATCACCTCTGCGGGTACGGAATAATACTCGGGACTTACACAGACGTTCACAGTCAGCATGACACCGTCGTCCTGCCTGCTTATACGGATATCTCCGTAAATATCTCCCCTTCCCTCCGCCGTCAGCTGTGCCCTCATCGCCGCAAGGAAGAGCATTGCTGTCAGTTCCCTGTCCCGCAAAACTTCATAGCTGAGTCCGAGTTCGTTCAGTTCGTTTTCGTTAAGATGCACCGCAACACGGTTTCCGTTCTTATTTATCTCCATGTTATCACCTCCGCTTATACTATGCAGGTGAAAGTGATCATGACAATATGGGATAAAAAACACCTCCGCACAGTGCAGAGGTGTTTATATCATTATATCAGTGCAGCACTATCATCCCGCGTCTGTTGGTATCCACAAGTCCTGCGGAGGTACACAGTGTTTCCGCAGTCACCGTTGAAAGGCTCCTGCCGCCCTGTCCGTAGAAGGGGTCACAGCAATAAAAACTAAGTCCGTATTCGTCGTCCTCGATATAACCGCACACCACCACATAGCGTGTCTCGCTGGTTATACCGTAGTAATCGCTCTGGTTGAAATCTGCAATACCGTCATAGTATCTGATCGCGAGCATTACTCTGTTCCCGCTGTCTATCTGAGATCTAAGGGAGTTCTCATCGACTTCCGCTATCCTCTCAGCGATAAGATCACCGCCCGAATACTCGTTTATCAGCTTCACGGGATCGTCCTTTGCTTCAAGTACGCTCTCCGCACTTATGAGGTCTGCTTTGTCCCATCTGCGCAGCTTCTGGCTGTTGACCAGCGCCGCAACTGTAACGGGTCCGCTGTTTTCACTGCTGCAAGGAAAGGTGCCGTTGTATTCATCTTTCATAAGACTGTCCCCCGCTGTCGGCAGCACCACAGCTGCCATGATCTCGGAAAGATCATCTGCGGCTATATAGCCTGTCTGCGAAAGATACTCCACCTTTATCTGCTTGCCCATGCCAAATTCGGATATATCCAGCATATCATAGGATGTGAACAGCTCCCCCTCTGTGGCTGCTCCTATATATCCGCCGTCCTTGTCGGTAACGCTTGTGTCCGCCGAAACACGGTAAAGATGTCCCTGTGGTATCTCTCGCGGTCCTTCCTCCGCCAGCGGCTTGACTGCTGCGGTATCCTCAGCTGTACTGTCAACGCTCTCCGCCTTGGATACAGTCTCTGCCGCAGAATTCTGATCGTGCTTCCTGCGGGTCTTCGGTGCTATGCCATAGAATACTATACCTATCACTATCACCGCACCCAATATCAGACCCAGACCCAACCTTGAAGCCTTCGCGATATCGTTGCGGTTGTCGTTCATCATTTTTCTAAACTCTTCGTTCTTCATTCTCAACCATCTTCCTGCTGAAGCGCTCTGCCAAGCAGCAGCGTACAGCCGTAATTCTCCTGCCAGTACGGATCATGCAGCTCATAGCAATCCAGAGGTCTGTTATAGCCTATATAAGTCTCCATACTGTCACCGCCTTCGGGCAGCTCGAAGTCTATGCTTTCTCCCGAATAGCTGTATCTCAGTTCAGCACCGCTTTTAAGTATACCGTGACCTTCGGTGGTATTTCCCTGGGCATCGTACCACTGCACTGTAACATACTCATCATCAAAATCAAATACAGGGTAATCGATATCTGTGCGGAGCTTTGAATAGTTGTCCATATCATTCAATATAGCGCGGGGTATCAGCGTTTCGCCGCTGACCTCATAGGGTGAGAACTTATCCAGCTGATCACCCGTCAGCCATTTATCATAATCAGCCTGCTCCAGCAGCATGAGGTCTTCATTAAGATTATACACAGCAAGTACGGGCAGCCCGTCGCTGTCAAAGTATACCCTGAGACCGATATACTGAGAAAAGGGCAGAGAATATCCGGGTACGGAATACTTTATATCGCAGTAATTCACCGCATGAGAAACGCTCTGCTTGAACTTCTCCTTGCCTATTATATACGCAAGATAATACATCTTGTCGGTGGAAAGATCCACAGGAACAAGTTCGGCACCGTATGCGGCAGCGATATACTCAGCGGTATCTCCTTCCTGCATACGCGGCATATAATCGATAGGACCGCCGTATTCACCGTCGTCATTGTAGGAATACCAGTAGGTGAATGTGAAAAGGTCGCCCTTTTCCACTAGGAATTTATTTATATAATCCTCATCATCGAAGTAAAAATCCCTGTACACCGGCGGCTGACCGAACTCAGGCTCTTCATCGTCAGCAGAGAGATCGGGTACTTCGTATTCGGGCTCATCGATACTGTCGGTATACTTGCGAGCCTGCGGTTTTTCGGCTTTTTTCTGCGACTGCGCCTCGATGGTACATCCGCTTAGCAGAAGTACTGCTGCGATCACCGCCATGAACGCCTTTTTCATACGATCTCCCCTTTCATAAATACTGCATTTGATATTATAACACATTTCACCTTAAATGTAAAGACACCGTTAAGCAAAAATCTCTAAGAATATCCACACCCGTCGCTTTCAAGCAGGCTTATTTGACAATGAATGTATGATATGCTATAATGATACGGCAATAATTTAAGGGACGGGATACTTTAATATATGGATAAACTCGTGAGATCAACGGACGGCAACACATCAAGCCAAGAAAACAGCAGCAGATATGACAGGATATGCTCCAATAAGATATTCCTTTGTGCGGGAGCTATGCTCTCCTGTTTTCTGTGGGGAAGCGCATTCCCTCTGATAAAGATAGGCTACCGCGAGTTTTCCATCGGTTCGGAGGATATAGCGGCGCAGATACTGTTTGCTGGCATACGCTTTTTTCTGGCGGGGATATCGGTGGTCATCATCGGCAGCATACAAGCCCGCCGATTGATTCTGCCAAAGAAAACCTCAGTGCCAAAGGTTTTCAAGCTGTCCTTTTTTCAAACGGTGATGCAGTATTTTTTCTTTTATATCGGGCTTGCCCATACATCGGGCGTGAGGGCTTCCATCGTTCAGGGGACAAATGTTTTTGCAGCGCTGCTGGTGGCGGGACTGATATACAAGCTGGAAAAGCTGAGTATGAAAAAGATGATCGGATGCACCATCGGCTTTGCGGGAGTTGTGCTTGTGAATATAGCGGGTTCTGGATTTGGCGGCGGAAGCTTTTTTAAAGGAGACCTGCTGATAATACTCTCCACTGTGGCTTACGCCTTTTCCTCTGTGCTGCTGAAAAAGTATACCAAAGACGAATCACCTGCGGTATTGAGCGGATATCAGTTTGTTGTCGGCGGAGCAGCACTCGCTGTATGCGGACTGCTGATGGGCGGCAGGATAGCACAAGCTTCTACGGCGGGGGTCGCTTCCCTTCTGTATCTTGTTTTCGTATCCGCAGCTGCGTATTCTGTCTGGGGGATCCTTATGAAGCACAACCCCGTATCAAAAGTCGCGGTGTTCGGGTTCATGACTCCCTTTTTCGGGGTGGTCACTTCCCTGCTGTTACTGAACGATGCGGCGAGCTTCGGGATCGTACATATCCTTTCACTGGTGCTGGTGTGTGCGGGAATACTCACAGTAAATTCAAGCAGTTCAAAAAATGAATAGCATACCAAAAACAGGCTTTCCTCTTTCACCGTAGGAAAGCCTGTATGCATTTAAACAACAAAAAAGCCGACCTGTTTTGCTTTGCCGGCAAAAACAGATCGGCTTATAGATCACTGAATAAAGAAAATCAGCGAGTTGTTCTGTCGTAATACCTTACAGAAATATCTACAGCGTGTGCAGGTGCCTGTGCGGTCACCCATTCGCCGTTAACCTTAGCGACAACAACTACCTTGTAGTTGCCTGCTGCTATCTGGGGAGATGTCCATGTGCGGATATTGCTGTCCAGCTGCTTAACAGGGACCCACTTGTTTGCCTGGTATACTGCCACAGCGTACTTCTCGGCACCCTGAACTTCCTTCCACTTGAAGCCGACCTTGCCGTCCTTTGTCTTGACCTCAAATACGGGATAGGGGCTGACTGCTGCTTCCTTAGGAGATACGGTGATAGCGTTGGATGCGTCCTTGATCCACTCGCCGCCAATCTTTGCGAAAACTGCAACCTTGTATTCGGAGCCTGCTTTCAGGTTATTGAGTACATAGAATGTACCCTCGCCCTGACCTACCATCTGCCACTTGCCGTTTGTAAAGACAGCTACGCCGTACTTCTCGGCATCGTCCACCTCTGTCCATGTGAGCTTAACTGCACCATTGCCCTTTTCATAGGAGATAGTGGGTGCGGTGGTCAGCTTTGGCAAAACTGCCTCTTTGGAGGTCGTCCATGTTCCTTCATCGGTCTCAACTGTAGCATCATATCTTATCAAGCCTGTTTTGGTAGAGGTGGGCTCGCTGACAACAGTTTCCGTGACCACAGCGTCCTCTCTTACGACCTTAAAGCCGCATCTTGTACACTTAACAATGAGGTATGCGGAAGTATTATCTTCGCTCCATATCCATTCAGGCTCACCGAGTTCATGACCGAGAGCTTTGATAACGGTAGAATCCTCAGATATCTCGTTTTCGCAGGCATCATCGGAATAGTACTTGTTAGTTGCGGGAACGTACCAGTATTCGGTATTGCCGTCCTTAGTACAGGTAGGTTCTTTTGCTGCATGATGAACAGTCTTCTCCCACTCGCCCATATCACCGAAATCGATCTTCCTGGAACCGTTCAGCCTTGCATTTCCTTCAAGATCCTCATAAACCGTGACGAACCCGAATTCAGGTTCGGCATCGGGATAAACTACCTGCATCCTGCAAAGGAACAGGTGATTGTAACCTGCTACCGTCTGACTTCCGAGATAAGCGATCGGATGATAACTCATGCCTCCGAGCCCTTCTAAAGCCTTATCGAAAGCTGCCAGCGCCTCTTCGTTGTCTGAGGGGTTGGTACTGCCGTCATTGACAGCATATCCGCCTGTTGCTTGGGGGTCGCTGCTCAGTACGACTTTCCTGCCGATGATCTCGGCATTGTTTGAAACATCCTCGTAGATATAAAACAGCTCATAAGTAGGTGTTGCCTTAGGCGCAACAGCCTTGACCTTGCATAACATGCAGTAATTCATACCTGCTACGCACTGCCTTGCAAGCACTGCAACAGGGGTGTATGCTACTCCGTCGATATCTTTTGTGATCTTTTCCAGAGCTTCCACTGCGTCGGGATTCTGCTCGGGAGCGGTAGAGCCTAATACGATCTCCCAGCCGCCTTCTACAGGCTCAGAAGCTGTGAAAGCTCCCTCACCGATGTCACTTTCTTCCGCACTTGCAGCCAAAGCAGGCAGACAGCCCGCCATGCACATTACAGCGATCATACCTGCAAGTGTGCGCTTCATGATGTTGTTTTTCCTTTCCACTTTGATAACCTCCGTTTATAAAAATATGTTTTCGGAATAAATTGTGTATTCCGTAAGAACAAAGGCAGATTATTCATCCGCTATTAATGATTATATTACAATTCTCTCAACAAGGCAAGCGTTTGGACTCATTTTTTTATATTTCTTAGAATATTTGTAAATAATCAACAATCATGATATGAAAATTAAGCAAAAGGTGACGATAGAGCGGTCCTGCGGGCGTGAAATTTGGGAACTCTGCTTACTTAGGGCATATCAAAAAATTTTATCTGAAAATATCTTACCATATTTTTCGGCAGTTGGCAATAAGGACAGTCACGGGTCAGTATTCAAAAAAGCATCAGACGTTTGACCGCCCGATGCTTTGGTATAGCTTTATATTGTTTGCTCCAATTTCAGCAGTTCGGTTTTCTTTTCAAGTCCGCCCGCATAACCCGTCAGACTGCCGTCCGAACCCACCACTCGGTGACAGGGTATTATCAGCGAGATCGGATTATGTCCCACTGCACCGCCCACCGCCTGCGCTGACATTCGCTCGATGCCTTTCTGCTTTGCGATGATACTTGCTATCTCGCCGTAGGTCATGGTCTGTCCATAGGGTATCGTGAGAAGTATATCATATACAGCTTTACGGAACGGCGTTGTGTTAAGCCTGATAGGCGGAGTAAAGTCGGGAACTTTTCCGCTGAAATAAATATCCAGCCACTTGCAAGTCTGCGTGAAAACAGGCAGTTCCGCTTCGGTGCTTTCTTCAGCAAGTTTATGCGGAAAGTATTTCTGTCCATCGAACCATAAGCCTGTCAGTGCTTCGCCGTCACTTGCTATCGTAATTCTGCCCAACGGAGAATTGTAATGATAGGAGTACATCATATTACTTTTCACCTATCCACCATTCCGGGTGATATGAAGAAACCAGTGCTTCATACTTTTTCCTGTCAAAACACCAGCTGCATTCATATATCCAGTCAATATTTCTGTCATCCTGATAGCAATGATAAGTATAGTTTACCCTACGCCTGTATAATTCCTCCTCCCAGTTTGCCGATATCCAATCTTTCCATTTATCGGAATCAACATAATATAAGTCGGGATCATTATACTTTTCCCAGTCTTCATCGGTATAGGCTTCAACGTAAGCAATGCCGTGAGCTTTTTCTTCTTCAAAAGATTCTACAAAATGATTGATGATCCCTATGCGTTTCCAATAAACGAATTCTGCTGTCTTCTCGACTTCCGCGATAATAACGATACATGAAAAATCGCAGTCATCGGGACAGATCAGCAATGGCAGACCAACCTTATCCTGTTTGAGAAGATATTCCATAAAAAGCGCATCGCCTTTATAGTTATATTCTGTGTTCCAGGCTAAGGCAAGATCTTCTACAGGTGCGATGGGCTGTGGTATCTCGCCCCACCCGTTTTCCTGATACCATTTTATCATATATTCGTGCAGCGGGATATCATCGATAAAAATGCATTCATTTTCATACTCATCCGATACGGGTATAGTCTTTATTGCAAGAGTGTTCATACCGCACCTCCTGTGAATATTATTTCTTGAAACAATTATATCTCACTAACGCCGAAAAGTCAACAGACCATTCCAATGACAAAAACGAACAGCGACTACCTCATCAGAGAAATGCAAGATCGAGGTCAAAAGATACACTGTGATGGATATGACTGTGATATCATAAAATTATTAAGTGACCGAATTTGATAAGCAATAACAAATATAGCAAATGCCCGCCGCTGTTCACTCACAGCAGGCGGGCATTTGCTTTAAACCGACAAAAAACATATCATAAGGACTAAAACCATTGAAACATCCTATTTAGCACTCTCCTGCTCTCAGGGAGAGATGGTCTGAGGGACACAAAAGAATGGGACAGGTCTTTCATGTTGGGGCAGTACACAAGCACCCGCCTGATGCCTTTTGTTTTGAGGGTATGCGCATATTTGAGCGTAAATGAGATCCAGGCAGAACTTAACGAAAACATAGAAGTCATCGGAATTGTGCCAACAATGGTTGACAGAAGCAACAACAGCAAAACAACGGTCGAAATGCTCCGCGGTAATTACTCTGACATTGTTTTTGAAAGCGAGATAGAACGTATGGCTGTTGCCGCTAACTCTGCACTTACCGAAAAGGCTGTTGTTCTTTCCAATGCTAAGGACAACCGTGTAGTGGTAGAATTTTGCTTATGTCACGGCACAATCGGAAAGCAGGACAGCACTATATAAAGCAAAAAATCACCCGCCTTCTCCGAGACGGGTGAAAATTATCAGGTTATAGATCTTATGCCCTTGACGTGTGCCGCTACCTTTGAGATATCGGTCACGGTTATCGCTCCGTCGCCGCTGGCATCGGCGCGTTTCTGCTCATCGGGCGTAAGGGATTTTATGCCCTTGACGTGTGCAGCTATCTTCGATATGTCGGTAACGGTTATCGCTCCGTCGCCGTTGGCATCGCCTTTGATGATCTCGTTTTCTTTGCTGATGGTGAATTCAACAGTCTTGGTGCCGCTGTAATTGCCAACACCCGTTATCGTGACTTTGCCTGTTCCAACGTCCGTATTGTCGGAATATGAAACAGTGTAATCTGTACCCTCAGCCAGAGCTTTTTCGCCGTCCTTGACGGTAACTTCGGGCTTCTTTTCCGTACCGTCGTAGGTAAACGACTCAGGCTCGATGGTGATCGTACATTCGGAGAGTGCTTTTGTTATCAGCTTATATTCGATCTCGTTTTCGACCGCATATTCCTCGCCTGAGGAATCCTTATAGCAGTATATCTTGAAGTTCTCGATAACACGGGGTCCGTCAGCGTCGGAATCGCTATACCAGCTCCCGACATCCCAGGACTGATAGTAGTAGTAACCTACAGCGTAATCGCCAATGCTGATATCACCCATCGGCAGAGTCGCGCTTTTCATAGAGGTGCAGTCAAAGAACGCATCTTTCCCGATGCTCGTGACGCTGTCGGGGATGGTAACGCTTTCCAGCCTTGTACAGGTCTCAAAAGCGGATTCACCTATGTTCTTTACACCGTCCGAGATAGTCAGGTCTTTCAGGTATACACACTCGGAAAAAGCAGAGCGTCCTATAGTCTTTACACTGCCGGGTATCGTTATGCTCGTCAGGTTCGTGCAGATGTTAAAAGCACAGTTGCCTATTTCCGTGACAGTATCGGGTATAGTGACTTCTGTGAGGTTCCTGCATTCCGAAAAAGCAAAGTTACCGATGTAGGTTATGCCGGGTTCGATGACCACCTTATTTATACCGTATCCCCAGGGAGTGTTAAAATCGTAATCATTCATGTTAAAATCGTAATCATTCATTCTACCCGTGCCGCTTATGGTCAGGGTGTCCGCGTCATCAAGCGTCCAGGTGGCATTTTCGCCGCACTTGCCGCTGTCAACTATCGTAGACTGTTCTATCAGCTCATAGTCAAAACCGTTATCGACAGCATATTTCTCGGCTACGGAATCCTTCACGCAGTATATCTTGAAGCCGGGTATCTTTTCATTATCCCCGCTGTATCCGAAAGCGTGATCGCCTATGAAATTCACGCTGTGGGGTATCGTTACGCTTGTCAGGCTCGTGCAGTCATAAAAAGCCTTCGGCTTTATCCTGTTTACACTGTTCGGTATCGTTACGCTTTTCAGGTTTGAACAGCCCGTAAAAGAACCGTCGCCTATATAGCTTACATTACCGGGTATAGTCACTTCCGTCAGACCTGTGCAGCCGTTGAATGCATCGCCCTCTATGCTCGTTACACTTTCGGGTATCGTTATGCTTTTCAGAGCTGTACAGCCCTTGAAAGAGCCGAAGCCTATATAGTCCAGACTATCGGGCAGAGTTACGCTTGTCAGGCTCGTGCCGTTAAGGAAAGCAAAGTATCCCAGACCCGTATTGCCGTAGGGTATCGTTATGCTTGTCAGGCTGGGGCAGTCAGCGAAAACAGCTTCACCTATCTCCGTTGCGCTGGCGGGCAGTGTTACTTTAGCAAGATTAGGGCATTTCTGGAAAGCGTAGTTGCCTATGGTCACCAGACCTTCGGGTATCGTTAAACTTTTCAGGTTCTGGTTTTCCTCGAAAGCGTAGCTCATTATGCTTGTGACCCTGCTGCCGTCTATCTCGGCAGGGATGGTGATATCTTCTTCGGAACCGTGATATGTCTCTATCTGTATCGCGCCGCCTTTGAGTATAGTATAAACATAATCCCCATATTCATACGTTATATATTCTTCCTCGGGCGGTTCTTCCGGATCATCGAACAAGTCGCTATGATCCGCACTTGCGCGTATCAGCGAGCCGAATCCGCCGCTCACGTCCGGCAATACCCCGCCGGCACCGAATACCATGACAAACGCTGTCAATGCCGCTAATGTTTTTTTCATAAATATCTTCCCCCTGCATAATATCAGATAAAGCCTTTCGGCTCGGAATGTCGTTTTTGTCTGTTGCCCTTATATGCATATCGGGAATATCCCGCACAGGCAAAAAATGCTATTTTTATTATACTTGCTATTTTGGCGGTTGTCAAGAAAAATGCGCGTTCCATCAGAAGATGCTGAGTATTTTATAGCTTTTGACAAATTGACGTTTCGCTTTTTGTGGGGGGGTGAACCGGTATCGGGGCGGAGAAAAACGGCAGACCGCCGAAGCCGCCTGCCGTTTGCCCGATCATTGTTCTGTTAAGGTCGGTGATGAATTATCAATCCTCTCCGCCGTCTTCGCCGGTAGGTGATGCTGCGATAACATCCTCAGCCTCAAACCTGATGATCTCCATCTCGGGATTTACTAATTTCTTTTCCATATATATTCACCTCCAAAATTATTCTGCTCTTGAAAGTGTGGCAGTTACAGTATCACCGTAAACGGTATGCTCACCCTTGCTGTCGCTGTATACAAGATAAGAACGTACACACCACTCATCAGCGGCAGTTACGCTGCCCTTAGTCCAGGTGTATTTGAATGTTGTGAAGTTTTTGCAGGTCGTATCGTTGAACCTTGTATACTTAGCATTTGCTGTCGTCAGCTCTGCACCGTCAAGAGCGGCTGATGTATTTGCTACCACACCCGCTTTGAGTATCGTTGCGCCGTTGGGGACTGAAACGACAGATACGAAAGACAGTTTGTTCGCCGCAGTCTTCTTGACACTTTCGATATACGCGGTGCCGACTGCTTCCACCTCAACAGAGGTATCTGAATATACAGCGGTCAGTGTGGTGTCAGCCGAGGGCATACGGAAGGCATAGGTCTTGTCATAGCCCACAGTCACGCCGTCCTTTTCCCAGTGGTCGAACTTCTTTCCTTCGGGTGCGGTATCGGCGGTAACATAAAGCTGTACGGAAGCCTGATAACTGCCGCCGGTCTTTCCGTTTCTGAGAGTTCCGCCGTTAACGGTGACGGTGTATACTTCGGGTCTCTTCTCATAGACTACCTTAACGGTCACAGCCGTTTCGGGTTTTTCGGCAACAAGAGCCGCAACAGCGCTCATGACCTCGTCAGCCGTTGTATAAAGAGTATCGTTCACCCTCCAGCCGGCGAAATCATATCCGTCGAGATAGGGGCTTGCGGGAACGGTATAATCATCAGCCGTGAATGTTTCGGCGATGACCGTTGTCGGGGTGATCATGCCGTTGATGTCGATGGAGTTTATTACCACCGTCGTGGTCAGTGCGGGGATAGTCACCGCTTCAAGCGAACTCTCGGTGAAGCCGCCGCCGACACTGATATACACATTGTTTTCCGAGTCGGTATAATACTCAATGTTGCCGTCCTTTCCGTAGGTGGGCTCTGCGGCAGGAACACGGGTAAATTCGTAATGTACCTTGCAGGTCGCGGGGAGTTTAATAATACTGTAGCCCGAATCCCACTCATCTTTCGTTCCAAAGAAGAAAAAGTCAGTAAGATCAGTGCAGTTATTGAACGTATAGGAGTTTAAACGGCTATTCGGGAGATTTATGCTTTTAAGACTTGTGCAGTTAGCGAACGCAGAAGCGCCGATGCTTGTAACGCCGTCGGGTATTGTCACCGATGTAAGACCTGTGCAGTTATAGAACGCACTACTTCCGATGCTTGTGACACTGTCGGGTATTTTCACAGATGTAAGACCTGTGCAGTTCTGGAACACATTACTGCTGATGGTTTCAACGCCGTCGGGTATTTTCACCGATGTAAGACCTGAGCAGTTATAGAACGCACAATTGCCGATGCTTGTAACGCCGTCGGGTATTGTCACTGATGTAAGACTTTTGCAGCCATCGAACGCACCATCGCTGATGCTTGTAATACCATTTGGCAATGTCAGCGACGTAAGACTTGTGCATCCATAGAACGCATCGATGCTGATGCTTGTAACGCCTTCGTTAACAACAATTGTTTTGATAGAATTTCTTACAGATAACCAAGGAGCATAATAAAAATAATTATAATCCCCCATAGCACCGTCACCGTCGCCGGGTTTCTTGCTGACGGTCAGGGTACCGTCAAGATCATAGTTAACTATGCAGTCGCCGCTTTCCCATGTTGTTGCGATTTCTTCCGCCGTCACGGTAACATCACCGGCGGGTATTGTGAACGAGTAAGTGCCGTCCTTATTATCGGTGACAGCAACTTTACCGCCATTGACTCTAATGTCCTTGACCGCATAGCCCTCAGCGTTTGTCACTGTCAGTGTGACGGTCTCGCCCTCGAATGCGGCAGACTTGTCTGCGGTGACAGTGCCGTGTATGTTGCTGTCTATCGTGATATTTTTCTTCATGAAATGTATCGTGCAGGAATCAGGGATATTTGCATTAGTTTTGACGATCGCATCCCATTCTTCTTCCGTTCCGACATAGTAAATATCAGTAAGACTTGTGCATTTATTGAACACATTGATGCCGATGCCTGTAACGCTGTTCGGTATTGTCACCGATGTAAGACCTGAGCAGCCATCGAACGCCCAGCTTTCGATGCTTGTAACGCTGTCGGGTATTGTCACCGATGTTAGACTACTGCAATGATAGCACATACCAGAGCTGATGCTTGTAATACCATTTGGCAATGTCAGTGACGTAAGACTTTTGCATAAACTGAATGCATCGATGCAGATAGTTGTAACGCTGTCGGGTATTGTCACCGACGTAAGACTAGCGCACTCCTCGAACGCAGAAACGCCGATGCTTGTCACACTGTCCGGTATTGTCACCGACGTAAGACTTGGGCAGTAAAGGAACGTTTTGTGGCCGATGCTTGTAACGCCTTCGTTAACAACAATTGTTTTGACAGACCTTTCTACATTTGTCCACGGAGCATAATAAAAAGAATTATAATCCGCCATAGCCCCGTTGCCGTCGCCGTCTTTCTTGCTGACTGTCAGGGTGTTGGTTTCTCTGTCATAGTTAACTATGCAGTCGCCGCTTTCCCATCTTGTTGCGAGCTCTTCCGCCATCACGGTAACATCACCGGCGGGCATTGTGAACGAATAAGTGCCGTCCTTATTATCGGTGACAGCAGCTTTGCCGCCATTTACGTATACTTCCGTGACCGCATAGCCCTCAGCGTTCGTCACGGTAAGTGTGACGGTCTCGCCCTCGAATGCGGCAGACTTGTCGGCGGTGATAGTGCCGTGTATGCCGGTGTCTATCGTGATATTTTTCTTCATGAAGTGTATTACGCAGCCCTCGGGAAGCAGGAAATCAACGCCGTCTGTAAGTGCAGCCCATTCCTCTTCCGTTCCGACAAAGTAAATATCGGTAAGATTTGGGCTGTTATAGAACACATAGGTGCCGATGCTTTCAACGCTGCCCGGTATTGTCACCGACTTGAGTCCTTTGCAGCTTTGGAACGCAACACTGCCGATGCTTGTGACACTGTCGGGTATTGCCAACGATGTAAGACCTGAACAGCCACTGAACGTTCCATTGCCGATGCTTGTTATGCTGTCGGGTATTGTCAGCGATGTAAGACTTGAGCAGTAATTGAACGCATAGCTGCCGATGCTTGTAACGCTGTCGGGTATTGTCAGCGATGTAAGATCGTAGCAGGAGTTGAACGCATCGTTGCCGATAGTTGTCACGCCGTCGGGTATTGTCAGCGATGTCATACCTGTGCACCCAAAGAACGCAAATATGCCGATAGTTGTCACGCTGTCCGGGATAGTTACGCTTTTGACATTATAACAACGAATGAATGCGAAATTTCCTATCGAGGTAAGACCGTCGGGAAGAGATATGCCTGTTATCTGCGAACGTTGATCATACCACGGCGCACGCCCGCCATCGGAATTATTATAATCATACATATCTCCCGTGCCTGTGATCGTAAGGATCCCATCATCGGAAAGAGACCACGTTAAGTTTTCGCCGCATTCACCGCTCGCCACCGATTCCGCACTCGCCGTGATAGCCGTATCGACTGACAAGTCAGCGATCTGCTGCACAGGCAGACCGCCCGAGATGATCATCAGCGCAAGACAGCCCGCGAGCGCCTTTTTCCATACTTGACCTTTCATATTGAACCTCCTTGAATTGATAAACAACAAAAGCGCACCCTGCGGAACATAAGTTCCTCACAGAGCACGCCGTATATCCGTATTAAATTGTGAAAAGGGTGCAGTTATGCTGTGCTGTGCAGGTATAGCGCGTTTAAGCATAGATGTCAACCCTCTCGTTTGAAAACTTACAGAAGTCTTACATTTAGTTATCGCTGTGTAAACATATAATATATTTTAATTTTAGCACATATCCGCTAAAATGTCAAGAACTTTAATGAAATCTTACGGCATTTTTAACCGGTAAAAAATTACTATATAATAAGATCTTTACACTTTTGCAGTTCGTCTGTCTGTGATACCTTCCGAGAGCCGTTCCCGACCTTTACTAACGCCCGGCTGAAAAATCAAGGGAGGTCGGTTATTTTATGGTTTTCTGCGATAAAATACCAGTTTTTGGAGATTACATCAATATTTTAACAAAATAATCGTCTATATTTTCTTAACTATCTCTATTGACTTGAATTGGTAAAAAGTGATATAATAAGTGACAGAAAAGATGCGTTATTTGTATGGCTTTTCTGATTAAATTTTTAATTGGAGGTATTATCAATGAATAAAAGAATTGTATGCGGACTGGCTGCACTGGCTATTGTTTTTTCGGGAGCGACTGCTCTGCCGACGGGGGTATTCGATTACTTTTCACTGACGGCGAGTGCCGAAACGTATGAAGATCTCACTTACACTATACTTGATGACGGTACGGTCGAGATATCCAAATGCAAAGATCGTGAGATCGAAACAGTTGTCATCCCTTCCGAGATAGACGGGAAAACTGTTACATCCATCGGCGCTGAGTGTTTCTATGAATGCAAAAGCCTTGAAAGCGTAACTATCCCCGACAGTGTTACGAACATCGGAGACTATGCTTTCGGAGTCTGCAAAAGCCTTAAAAGTATAAATATCCCGCAGAGCGTCAACTATATCGGCAATTTAGCTTTCATATCCTGTACGAGCCTTGAAAGCATCGTTATCCCGGAAGGCATTACGGAGATCAAAGGGGACACTTTCAGGAATTGCCCGGAACTTACAAGCATAACTCTGCCGAAGAGCCTTACAAAGATCGATTATCTGGCTTTCTCGGGCTGCTCAAAACTCAAAAGCATAGTTATCCCCGACAAGGTGACGTTCATCGGCGAATCAGCTTTCTTTGACTGTTACAGCCTTGAAAATGTAAGGATACCCAACAGCGTCAAGCGTATTGATACTCAGGCTTTCATGAACTGCCCGAACCTTAAAACCATAGCTATCCCGAAAAGCGTTACCAGCTTCGGAGCCAAAGCTCTGGGATATTCGGTTTACAGTGGATATTATTCAAGGTATTTCGATTTCACTATAAAGGGCTACGAAGGTTCCTCCGCTGATGCCTACGCTAAGAGAAACGGCTTTAAGTTTGAAGCCATCGACGCAAAGACCTATCCCGTTGTAACGTCCGAAGTCAGGGACAAGCAGTTCCGTATAAAATGGACTTCCGTTCCCGATGCGGAAGAGTACGGTCTGGCGGTGTATCAGGCAGGCAGCTGGCGCGTGAAGAAGTATTTTGCGGAAGATGTCAACACATACACCTCGCCTAAGCTGGCGGCAGGCACATATAAAATGGTAGTCTGCGCAAAGGTCAACGGCGAATGGGATACAAGCGATCTCAACAGAAGGACTTTCACTGTTACAATAAAGTGAGCAGGGGAGACTGTCTTATAATATCCCGGAAACTATTCTGAACGAAAAAAAGCGTTGCTGTCTTTACCGGGCAGCAGCGCTGTATTTTTATGTTATAGCTTGTGAAACAGGCTCTCATCCGCTGTACGGGACTCTGACCTAAATTGTTTTTTATAAAAAACAATGGCTGAGAATGTCATTATTCGGCTATTGCCCCGACACTGCGCAGATCGCCTATGATCTCCGCCACATCACGCTCCACGGTCGCCCTGTCTGCACCCGAATACTACGCCATGATCTTGTCGGCTATCGCCTTATCGGTGGTATCGGCTCTCAGGCAGTCAACGATGAACGCGGCAGTCTCAAACTGTGTCTATAGACACAGTTCCAGTCTGTCGCAAAAGTCTATCCGCAAGGGTAGGCTTTTTTGATGAAGTGTGGTA
>NZ_CAMHRZ010000007.1 GCF_946187255.1 uncultured Ruminococcus sp. | reverse complement strand
TATTTTATATTGTGTGTAATAATTCGTACAGTTATATCCTGAGCGCCCACTTAACAGCCGCGTCTGTCCATGCTTCACATATAGGCTGGATATGACCTTCCCATGTGGCGGTGGATTCATCACACAGGCTCAATCCGTGACCGCCGTGTTCATAGATATGCGACTCAAAGGGTATCCAGTGCTTGGCAAGGGCAGTCATGTAAAACAGAGAATTCTGCACCCTCACACAGCCGTCATCGGAGCAGTGCCATAAGAATGTCTGCGGGGTCTGTGCGCCCACATGGTTCTCCATTGCAAGGAAATCACGCAGTTCCTTGTCGTCCTCTCTTCCCCTGAGAAGATTTTGTATCGAGCCCTCATGAGTGAACTCGGGGTCGCTGGTCAGCACCGCATAGCAAAGCATGGAAGCATTGACCTTGATATCTTCGGGCTTGCAGCCAAGCGGCTTGGTGAGTATCTCATTATCCCAGAGATTAGCCACAGTCGCCGCCAGGTGTCCGCCTGCGGAAAAGCCCGTTACTATTATCTTGTCGGGGTCGATATCGAATTTTTCTGCATTATCTCTCACGAACTTTATAGCCGCCGCACATTCAAGGGCATTCTGCGGAAAAGCCCTCTGACAGGTATATCTTAATACAAAACAGCTTATACCGAAGCCGATGAACCTGAATGCCACAGGTTCAGCTTCCCTTTCGGAGCAGAAATCGTATCCGCCGCCGGGACATATTATCATGGCGCGATGCTTTTTTCTGCCTATCTCATCGGTAAGTGTGCTGTAATAGCAGTCAAGGGTGGCTTTGTCACCGATATCCTTGATGCCTGCCTTTTCGTAATCAACTTCAAGTTCAAATGTTTCCTTTATCATAACAGATCTTCTCCTTGATCGTTTTCAGCGGACGGATCACTTTCGTCCGTTATTGTGATATATTCCTCTGCGGGTGCGCTTTCGGACATATACGCAAATACTATATAACCGTCATAATTGTTGCCCGAGATAAAATGCTTGTACTCTCTTTCATCTGCCCCTGCGGGTATCGGTATACTGGTAGTGGTCGAATCCTCTTTAGCGGGAACAAAGTATGCCGCATACTCGGTATCGTCATAAGCTGTGAAATACAGGGGTTTCTCAAAGCTGTACTCCCTGATATCATCCCATAGGCTGTCAAGGTCTCCCGCACCGCCGCTTGTGCTGACGTATCTTATGTAAGCTGCCGCTTCTCTGCCGACATAGCGCAGCCTGTCAGCACCGCGCATAACAAATCCGTACTTATAGCAGTTTTCGGGGATCCATGCGTAATCGCCTTCGCCTGTGAAACTGTCAAAGGTGCCCTCGTCGTAATCGTACAGCATAAGGTCGGCACAGGAACCGATATAGGCTTCATCTGTCTTACTACCCTCATCTTCGGGAACGAGTGAGCTGACCATAAGGGTATTCAGCCTGGACTGCTTCTGAAAATCACAAGCAAGTGCATTCAGCGCCGTAAGCATCTCGGGAAGTGCTTCATCACTGGGATATCCCGCCGCCAGAACCTGTTCGCCTTCCTTGTCAAACAG
Organism: uncultured Ruminococcus sp.; assembly: GCF_946187255.1. Taxonomy (GTDB): domain Bacteria; phylum Bacillota; class Clostridia; order Oscillospirales; family Ruminococcaceae; genus Hominimerdicola. Next base: position 26,724 of record NZ_CAMHRZ010000007.1, on the reverse strand, counting down.
AAAGGAATAAAGCATCTCAGCGTTGTTTATCTGTCCCGTGAAGGGGTGTGTCTCATCGACTTTGAGCAGCAGACCGTTATGCAGAGAGGTACCGTTCTGTATCTCTTTATATACATAATTCTTTGTCAGCCTTTTATCGTCAGTGTCCTCTTCGTCCTCAGCAGAAGTTGACTCAGCTGTGTCTGCCTTTCCCTGCTTGGCATTTTTCTCTGAGTCATTTTTGCTGCAGGAAGTTGACAAAGCGACCAGCAGCAGCAGTATAACAGCCAGAGCCACTCCTATATTGCTGTATTTTAGATTTTTTATCTTGAAAAGTTCTGACATAAAGCAGCGCCACCTTTACAACTATTTACTATAGTTAACGACATCAGAAATCACACTTTGAAAACGAGTAACGTGTGATATATGCTTTTGCGAAGTATCGCAAAGCGGTAATTTCAACGTCGTTTGCTATAATTATAGCATAACTTTTTGTCAAATTTCAATATTTTAACGCAGCTTGTCCATACTTTCGTCATCAGAGACAAAATGCATTGTTAATTTTTGTCTAATACTTCCAACAATGTTCAAATGCTGCAATAATCCAGCAGAGAGCGGATAAATAATCTGCCCTCATAGGTCTGCATCAGCTTTTCGGGGTCGCTGTTGCATACCACGACTTTTCCGCCTGCCTTTTCGTATTCGTAAAGCAGTGCAAGATCGTGATTGCGCTCAAAATTATCTATCATGCGGACGATAACGTGTTTGCCTGCGGAATTGCCGTCCAGTATCTCACAGCGGGAATTCTGAACGATATCCCACCATATCGGTGTGGAATACTCCTTGCAGGCAAATCTGCTGAGTGCCGGATGTGAGTTTTCGATCACAAGACCCATAGTACCTACGGGCTCGGGTTTTTCCATCATGCGGGAGATAGCCGAAAACATGGGATAGCACCAGAAGTCCTGACAATAGAAGCCTTCGATGGAGTTTTTCAGCTTGTCAAGTTCGGGGAAGACCAGCACTGTCCTGCCTTTTGAAAGCTGCTGTTCGGCTTCCTCACCTACCTCACGGAACACGGGCACTCCGCCGTAAGTGACCTTATCGACTGTCGGCACAATCTCCAGATCATAGTGATTGTGTATATCCGTGCCCTCCACCGAAACAGACAGCAGAGCGGCAGTTATCTTTTGGGCAGCAGGCAGCACCAGAGATACACTTGTGACATCATTGTAATCGCTGTCAGTACCGATCTTTGCAGAACCATGCTGTTCGCAGTCTCCTGCTGTCAGCTTCCATTTAACGGTCTTCCCTTTCAGGCTTACGGGGCGGAAGTTCACCACCCTGATCTCAAACTCGAACTCACTGCCCGCATTCGGGGTATAGCTGTCAAATATCGCCTGTATGACCGCATCATTGCAGAATTCCCGCCATTCATCGGAGGTTATTATACCCTTGTTGTCCATGAAAGCATCCAGCATCCCTACAAGTGCGGTACCCTGACCCGAAAAGTCCTGGATATCCAGTATCTGGAAACCACCCAGCAGCTTTGAACGGAATACCGCTTCAAGCTCTTCCTTGTAGCAAGCCTTTGCCAGCTGACCCGAACAGCGGAAAAAGTCCTTAGCCAGATGCCCAAGACCCTTAGCTTCCAGCCTTTCACGGAAGACCTCAAAATTGCGGGCTTTCAGCGAACCTGTATATTTCTTTATCTCATCAAAATCGGGATATGTCTCAAACTGACCTATCTCATGGGTCACTATCGGTATCTCGGGGATAAAGTCAGCATCCGACTCGCTTGCTTTTACAGTCTTCATCGTTGTGCCGTACTGTATCTGCACTGTTGCATCATGGGGGATCTCTGCGTCATAAGCATAATGTTCGGGACGGATACTGCTGTCATAGCTGTGGTCGGCAGAGGGCTTGACAGTCTGAATATGCCCGAGAGGAGCATCACACATGGCGTAGGAACCCCTGATCAGCCTGTTCTTTGCCAGTCTGACACCTACAAAGAAATCGTCGTTTTCCACCACATGAGGGTACCACTGGAAGTTATTGGAGCCCTGAGTGTACAGATGTCTGTTATCCGCTTTTTTGTACATACCCATTATCTCGTTGATACGCTCACTGCTTCCCCAGAGTTCATTCCCCATTGACATCATGCAGAAAGACGGGTGATTGCCGAATTCCCGCAGCATCGCAAAGCCTTCGGAGATAAGGAAATCCTGTTCCTCAGCATTGTAGCCTTCTTCATCGGGGGCATGGACAGTTCCCCAGAAGGGCAGCTGCGGCTCCATATATATCCCCAGCATATCCGCCGCAATAAAGGCAGCTTCGGGCGGGCAGCAGGTGTGGAAACGATAATGGTTTATCCCGAAGGAGCGGGATATCTTCATAACCCGCAGCCATTCGCTGACTTCACAGGGTGCGTAAGCCGTCTTCGGGAAGATCATGCCGTCATGCTTGCCGCGAAGAAAAGTATGCTTACCGTTCACGGTGAACTTGCCGCCGTCAGTTTTGAACTCGCGCATACCGAATATATGTTTGCTGACATCACCGCCGATATCTATTTTAAGCTCATAGAGTTTTGGTGAATACTCGCTCCACAGCCTTACATCATCACCAAGCGGAAATACAGCGGAAAGCTTTCCGCCTGTGAATTCGGCTTTAACGAAGGAACATTCGGTATCACTGTCTGTGGCTCTTGCGGAAATGACTGCGATACCACTGCCTTTTCCCAGTACATCGGCGGTGATGCTCACCGAATTATTGTTGATGTCCGTACTGATAAATACATTTTTACAGTAGGAAGCCCCGTAGCCGATAAGCTCGATGCGCCCGACTATCCCGTTCCAGTTTGTCTGTGTATCGGGAGAGGTCATGTGTCCGCCGCCTGTTTTGTAACCGACATTTGAGACTTTGACCACAAGCTCACGGATGCCTGTGCCTATATAGTCGGTAAGGTCATAGACATGAGGCGCAACAAAACTTTCCTGCACGCCGAGAGAAACACCGTCGATAAACACTTCGGTTATCCTGGTGCGTTCCATAAAAAACTCCAGGTATTTACAGTCAACAGCATCGGTGTCTATAGTTCTTCTGAACCATGCCCAGCCCGAAAAGCTGTAAGTATCTGTCAGATATCCAGTATCACGGGCATCATTAGGCTTGCCTTTACGCGCATTTGAAGTGGTATTTGGCAGTTTAATATTTTCGCAGTAACTAAGATCTTCACCTCTGCACTCGGGATCCATACAAAGCTGCCAATCCCCGCTTAAATCTATTTTCTCTATCATTATAGTCCCCCTCCCGTCTTGTTCATGCAAATATATTATAGCATAATATTTTCAGGATTTCAATCACAATCGCCATTTTCAGTAAAAAAATGTTGAAATTCACAATAAGATATGATACAATAAAATAATAGAAAACATAACGGTGGTGATGATATGGACACAACGGAAAAACAGGCACTGCATGATCTTTCGCTGATGTTTACTCCCGGCAGACCGGGTATACCGATGCTTCTGGAGAAATACAAATACGCCGCAGAACTGCTGAGCGTACTGAAAGAAGGCAGGGATAAAAATATACCGCAGGAACTGACCGAAACAGCCGTAAGATTTGACTATGGTTTTGCAGATTCGGTGCGAAGATATTGTAGAGAAAACGGAGTCGATATCATCACGAGATATGACGACAGTTATCCCCAAAAACTGTCGGATATCGACTGCCCTCCGCTGGTAATATACTGCATCGGAGACAAAGAACTGCTGTCGGGAGAACGCGCTTTTACTATAGTAGGTTCAAGAGATGCCACAAACTATTCAATAAAAGTGGCGGAGAGATTTGCCGAAAATATCGCCGCTGAGGGTCATACGATAATCAGCGGGTCTGCATTAGGCATTGACTCTGCCGCACATCGCGGTGCGCTGACAGGCAGCGGAAAGACCATAGCTGTATTGGGTTGCGGAGTGTTCTATGACTACCCCAAAGGCAGCGGTCAGCTGAAAGCCGATATTGTAAAAAGCGGCGCTGTCATATCTGAGTACCCGCCGATGGAAAGTCCTGTCAAAAGCTATTTCACATTCAGGAACCGCATAATAGCAGGACTGGGAAACGGCGTGCTTGTGGTACAGGCGGGTGCAAAGAGCGGTTCCATCAACACTGCAAATCACGCCATATCTCAGGGTAAGGATGTATTTGTTATCCCGCCTGCTGACATATACTCCGACAAATACAAAGGACAAAGCATACTCATCCGTGACGGTGCCATACCTGTATTTGAGCCGAAGGATATACTCATGAATATATGAGAAAATCAGCGAAGTAGTATAACGACAAAAAAGCCATAGCATACCGTGATATGCTATGGCTTTGATTTTTATGATAAGTTCAATTACTTGATCATGCTTGCGATCTCGTCAGCGAAGTTCTCTTCCTTCTTCTCAACGCCCTCGCCTCTCTCGAAACGAACGACTTCAGCAACAGTGATGCTGCCGCCCAGCTTCTTAGCCTCAGCTGCAACGTACTCCTGTACGGAAACCTTGTCGTCCTTTACGAAAGCCTGTTCCAGCAGGCAGTTCTCCTTGTAGTACTTGCCAACCTTGCCTTCAACGATCTTAGCTCTAACCTGCTCGGGCTTGTTAGCCATCTTGGGATCCTCAGCCATCTGAGCCATCATGATCTCCTTCTCCTTGTCGAGAACCTCAGCAGGAACTTCATCTCTCTTGAGGTATGCAGGATTCAGAGCTGCAGACTGCATTGCAACGTCCTTACCAACAGTCAGAACAGCGTCATCCTTGATATCGGTATCCATCTTTACCAGAACGCCGATGCTGCCGCCGTTGTGTACATAGGAAGCAACAGTACCCTCGATCCTTACGAAACGACGGATAACGATGTTCTCTCTGATCTTCATGCCAGCCAGCTCGGTCAGTACTTCGTCAACGGTCTTGTCACCGCCGCTGATAGTAGCTGCCTTCAGTGCCTCAACATCAGCAGGAGCCTTCTCAACGATGGTGTTAGCAACGTTAGCTGCGAAAGCCTTGAAATCATCGGTGTTAGCAGCGAAGTCGGTCTCAGTGTTGATCTCGACCATAACGCCTACGCCATCCTTAACAACGGTAGCTACAACGCCCTCAGCAGCAGCTCTGCCGCTCTTCTTAGCCTGTGTAGCCAGACCCTTTTCTCTCAGTGCCTCGATAGCCTTATCCTGATCGCCGTCAGCAGCAACGAGTGCTCTCTTGCAGTCCATCATGCCAACGCCTGTTATGTTCATAAGTTCCTTTATAGCCTGAACGGATACATTACCCATTTTAAATTCCTCCGATTCTATATATTTCACTCACAACAAGGCAGACAAATCTTCTTATTGCCTGCCTTGGATAATTCATTATGACCTGAGTCTTGGATTACTCTGCGTCCTCAGCCTCTTCTGCCTTCTCAGCCTCAGCAGCAACAGCGTCTTCGCCCTGTCTGCCTTCGATGATAGCGTTTGCCATGCAGCCTGCGATCAGCTTAACTGCTCTGATAGCATCATCGTTACCGGGGATAACATAGTCAACGTCATCGGGGTCGCAGTTGGTGTCAACGATAGCTACTACGGGGATACCCAGCTTCTTAGCTTCTGCTACTGCGATCTTTTCCTTTCTGGGGTCAACAACGAAGAGTGCGCCGGGCAGCTTCTTCATGTTCTTGATACCGCCCATGAATTTCTCCAGCTTTTCGATCTCGAGCTTCAGCTTGGTAACTTCCTTCTTGGGGAGAAGCTCAAATGTGCCGTCCTCCTCCATTGCGTGGAGCTGCTCAAGTCTCTTGATCCTCTGCTCGATAGTCTTGAAATTGGTCATCATACCGCCGAGCCATCTAGCGTTTACATAGTGCGCATTTGCTCTCAGTGCTTCCTCCTTGATGGAGTCGCCTGCCTGCTTCTTGGTACCTACGAACAGTACCTCCTGACCCTCTGCGGAGATCTCTCTGATGAACATATAAGCCTCTTCCAGCTTCTTTACTGTCTTCTGGAGATCGATGATATAGATGCCGTTGCGCTCTGTGAAAATATAGGGCGCCATTTTGGGGTTCCATCTTCTTGTCTGGTGACCGAAGTGTACACCTGCTTCAAGAAGCTGCTTCATTGATACTACTGCCATTGTAGTAACCTCCTGTTTGGTTTAAAATTTCCGTTATACGGATGATACATAACCTCCGGACGGTATCGCCTGCCTAAACCCCGCATGATGCCGTGAGGCACATGGTATCCATAATGATGCCATTGCGCATAGGGACCAAAAGCAGAATCCATCCGTGCGAATTACCATAATATTATATCACATCTTTCCCGGGATTGCAAGTATTTTCATCTTGATGTTTTCAACAAATTATCGACCTTATATCTCGGCTCATTTGACGATCTTGCAATATCGCCCTGTTCGACCAGTATCGTATCCTCACCGATGAGCCTGATATCACCGCAGCGGATGACCACATCATCATCCCGACCCATCAGACCCAGCGCCCTCGTCCTGCCGTAAATAACGATAGAGATCACTTTCCCGTCGGAAGTGTCCAGCTCGATATCGTCGGCATAGCCGATTATCTCGCCCGTCGCAAGGTCTACGATTTGTTTATTGCGCAGTGAAGAAAAGGTACAGATCATAGCATATCCCCCGATACATATATTCCGGCACAGCGGTGCCGTTTAATGACATTATATGTATTATCGGTCCATTTTATTTTTCGGGATAAAATCCGGGACGCTGTCTATCCCTTTCGTGTGTCCCTTCATAAGATTACTATACTATTATAGCATATCGGGCAGGATAAATCAAATCTATGATCTGAACTTTTTAAAGTACATATAATTATATGCCATTGACTGAACGAACCAAAAAACGCAGGTATATTTTTACACAAACGGGAGATACTTCATACAGGCGGATATATCATCCTGCCGATAACCATTTATTTACGGAGTAAAAACAATGCAGTACAACAAAGTTGAGATCAGCGGAGTCAATACAAGCGAATTGAAGGTGCTGACAGAGGAACAAAAACAGGAGCTTCTGAGAAAAACAAGAGAGGGCGACAAAAACGCCCGCACGGAACTGATAAACGGAAATCTGCGTCTGGTGCTGAGTGTCCTGCAAAGATTCTCGTCGGGCAAGGAAAATCCCGACGACCTTTTCCAGGTTGGAGTCGTCGGGCTGATCAAAGCCATCGACAATTTCGATATCGGGCTGAACGTTAAGTTTTCTACCTACGCAGTGCCGACAGTATAGGGCAGTCGAAAAAGCTATATCCCGTATACGATATCTATCTCTCCGCCGCTCAGCACCACCCTGTCGATGCAGGTGTGCAGAGCTTTACGTCGTTCAGATATGGTCATATCATCCCAAAGCCCGCTGAGATTGTTGAGCACCTTTCGCTTATAGTTCAGCTCGCGGGCTACTGTATTTGTTTTCTTCTCGCGTTCTATCGATCTTGCGATATCCTCCAGCTGTTTTTTGTTTTCGTTTATCGTTTCAAGAAGAAGCTCGTCACCGCTTTCGGCGTAAAGGTTATACAGACGCTTGATCTTTTCGGCGGCGACATTGTATTTGTTCCTCAGGAGCTCACCCGCAGTGATCTCCTTCTGCCTGACGGGATCCTCAGCTGTGATGTTCCGCGTTTTTTCAAATACATCATTTATCACCGCCCTTTCCACTTCGGTGGCATCATAGATAGGATTATCGCAGTCGGGATCCTTTACAAGTGAGGGCTTGCTTTTCTGTCTGGAATAGCAATATATCTTCAATCCCCTGCCCCATTTCTGATAGCGCATTTTTGCGCCGCAATTTCCGCAGACCAGCAGTCCCGTCAGCAAATATGCGGAATTGACCGCCCCTTTTCGGGAACGCCTTTCGCGTTCTTCCTGCACCCGAAGCCATGTAGTCTCATCTATTATCGGCTCGTGAGTGCCGTCTATAATTTCTCCGCGAAAGCTGATCTTTCCGAGATATGTGGGTCTTGAAAGAATAGCCGAGATATGCTGATCGCCCGATACATCGAACATACCCGCAAGCTGTGTTGTTGAATACCCGCGAAGATACAGCGAATATATCTGTCTCACCTGTTCTGCCTTGTCATTTGGAACAAGGGTGTTCCTTTCACTGTCATAGTCATAGCCGAAAGGCACTCTGCCACCGCCCATCCACAGTCCCGAGCGCACTCTTTCGTACATACCCATGCGGGTACGCTCGCGGATGTTCTCCCTTTCAAGCTGTGCAAACACCGAGAGTATGCCTATCATCGCCTTGCCGTAGGGAGTCGAGGTATCGAAGTTCTCGTTGAGGGATATAAAAGCACAGCCGTGAGGGATGAATACGTCTTCCAGAAGATATACCGTATCCTTCTGTGAACGTGAAAGCCTGTCCAGCTTATACACCACCACCGCACTTATCCTGTCGGCAAGTATATCCTCGATAAGTCGCTTTATCGCAGGACGCTCGATGTTGCTGCCCGACCACCCGCCGTCGATGTAGTACTCATAGCTGTCTATATCTTTCAGCTTGCAGAACTGTGCCAGCTTCTCCTTCTGGGCATCCACCGAATATCCCTCTTCAAACTGCGCATCGGTTGAGACTCTGATATACAGCGCTGTCTTACGGTCTGTCATTTATTGTCTCCGTTTGCATAACTGCGGGCAGCGACTTCGGACAGAAGTGCTGTTAACTCGTCGCTTTTAAGTTCTCTGCCTGCATCCAGCAGCCTGCCGGAACTGTCATAGGAATGTACAGAAATCATAATATCACCTCGAAAATATTATGGGCGACAGGAAAAATTATAATCAAAATTTAATGATTTGCAAAGGTTTTCATCTATTGACTGCGGAACATCACGGTGATATAATAATCCTGTCTACAATCCTGCGGCGATGGGATGCGACGCAGTTACACAGATTAAGACAATGATTATTGGGGAGAGATACATATGACTAAAGACAGGTCAAAGATAATCACGATGTTATTCTGCGGCATCGTGATGACGATAACAGCAGCTTCCGATGCACTGCGCGGAGTTTTTCTGCCGCAGTTCCGTTCGTCATTCGCACTGACGGAGCCGCAGGCGGGACGTATAATAATGGTGAGCTATATCGGGAACCTGCTGTTCCTTTCCATAGGCGGGCACCTTTCGGACAAGCTGCCGCGCAAGCGTTTTATCGGGGGCGTGCTGCTGCTGTGGTCGGCTGCGCTGGCGACATATATCTTCACGGAAAACTACTATATCCTGCTTGCCGCCATGATATTTTCAATGGGCGGTTCAACGATGATATCCACCTCGGTGAATATCATCACTCCCCTGCTGTTCGTGCCGCCCGCACTGTATGTCAACATTTTCAATTTCATGCAGGGTGTGGGGATATTCACTTCGCAGAACATCGGCGGACGCTTTGCGGGCTCGCTGAAAGGATGGCATATCGCTAATGCTGTGCTGCTGGCAGCGGCGCTCATCAGCTTTATACTCCTTATGACGATCAGGCTCCCCGACCCTGAAAAGACCGACAAGAAAGGCGGCAGCTTATCTGCGGTGATTAAAAATCCCGCCTGCCCGCTGCTGGTACTGATATTCGGGTGCTATTTCATTGCCGAACACGGGCTCATGAACTGGCTGACTTCCTACGGCAGCGAATATCTGGGACTCAGTGTAAAGAGTTCTGCCATATACCTATCGCTGTTTTACGGCGGACTTACTGCCGCAAGGCTGATACTGGCGCCGTTCATCGATAAGATCGGCATATTCAGAACACTGCTGATATGCGCTTCGGCAGGGGCTGTATTACACACGCTGGGAGTGGCACTGGGCAGAAACGGACTGCTATTCTTCGGCATATCGGGTCTGGCATTCTCGGTGATATATCCTCTGCTCGTCATGCTGACCGGCAGGTTCTATGAGCCCTCAGAGGCAGGCACCGCAACAGGCACGATACTCAGCGCCGCCACATTTTTCGATATCGGCTTCAACGCTTTTTTCGGAGAACTTGTGGAAAAGGCAGGTTACGGCAAGGCTATGACAGTGCTGCCCCTATGTGCCGTACTGATGTGCCTGCTGCTGTTCGTATTGAAATTCACGGTGAAAAAGTCAAAAGAGATAAAATAGGCACAAACGCAGGTCATCAAAGCCGGCACTTTCCGCGAAGTTTATATTGACATCGCAGGGATGCTCGTGATATAATTGTTGCTGAAACAGATCCGGTCACTATCCGCTTTACAGAGGTGAAAATTCAAATGGATGTACGTCAATATCTCGATATAATACATATAGCAGAACGACTGAAAGACACTCCGCGTCATTGTACTACTTCTCGCGGAAGGACGGAAAGTGTTGCGGAACACAGCTGGAGGATCTCACTTATGGCGTTATTGCTGCGAAATGAATTTCCCGATGCTGATATCGATAAAGTCGTGAATATGTGTCTGATACACGATCTGGGAGAATGCTTCACAGGCGATATCCCAACTTTCCTTAAAACCGATGCAGAGAGAAAAACGGAAGATTCTCTTTTGAAGAAGTGGATAGATTCAATGCCCGTCGAAGTCGCAGATGACCTCACAGCATTATTCAGTGAGATGGAAGCTCAGAAAACGACTGAGGCAAAAATATATAAAGCACTTGACAAGCTCGAAGCGCTGATACAGCATAATGAATCACCTCTTAATACCTGGTCGGAAAATGAATTTGAACTGAATAAGACCTATGCATTTGATACAGTCTCATTTTCAGAATGGCTCACCGAACTCAGAAAAGCGATACTTGAAGATACGATCGAAAAGATATCTGCCGAAGGATCGTCTTTCGATACCGATATATCTTAACATCAAAAAATGCCCCGAAGCGTCCTGAAACGTTTCGGGGCAAGATCAGTATAGGGGAATTATTTATATATCTGTTTATCTTTATCAGAATGCGTTGTCGTTAAGCCTGTTCCTTATATCCGCAAGAGTGTATTCCTTTACCAGCTTTCCGTACTTGAATACGGTTTCCAGCAGATTTCCTTCGGGGATATTGCTGCCCACATAGCCGTCCTTGTAGGCAAGCTCGCCGTCTTCATTGCGGTAAACATAGCACAGACCCTTCTGGCTCTTTTTGAAGCCGCCCTCCTTTGGGTTTTTGAATATGGGGTACTCCTTGCCGTCTATCTCCGCATAGCAGGCTTTGATGCAGCTGGAGAAAGTATCGCGGGTAAAGGGCTTCAATACCGTCGGTCTGCCGATGAACTTCTGTCCGTCGTCTGCGGTGAGCGTTACCTCTTCCACTTCTTCAATGCAGTGCATCGAGAAAGAACCTACACCAAGTGCAACGTTCGAGCAGGCAAAGCCGTTCTTCATAAGTATCTCATATATCTGCTCGCAGCGCTGTACCGTGATGCTGTCGCCGTAGATCGCCTTTACATGAGGGTCGAGCACCTTATAACCCTTGCTGTTGACCGTTCCGCCAAACTGTTCCCACAGCTTGAATACCGTCTTGGTAACTACCTCTACACAGTCGCCCGAATCTCCGCGCATCAGCATACAGCCGTTGTGCGCCATTATCTCGTCATGCAGCTTCGGCAGTATATTATCTATGACGTTCCAGTAATCATAGGAATCGAGCACCGCTGAAAAGCTGGTATTCGGGTAAAGCTCGGTGAGCATTTTTCTCAGGAAGGTCTCCTCATCACCGTCCACTGCGTAATTTGAACACATCACAAAGTGTTCCGTGCTGACAGCGCCGTAGGCTACGGGTTCCTTTGTGCAGTCTGCGCCGAACATCTTTTCAAGATAGGGTATTGCAGGAACAGTAGCCGTATTCACAAAGGACATACACCAGCCCGCTGCCGCTTTAAGTGCCGCATCAAGTCCCTGATCTCCGCGAAAATCAAAGGAACCCAGCGCCTTTGAACGTGGGATATCATCCTCACAGGTAAGCCCGTAATACTTGTTTACTATATCGCGGTAGGTCTTGCCTACGGTAGCAGTGATCTGCGGATACCACATCTCGGCAGAGATAAGGCTTTCAAGTGCCTGGGGCAGCCAGGCAAAATCGGGGTGAGTATTGGTTATGCCGAACATGGGGACGTGTACGGGTACAAGAGTGCCCTCGGGCAGTGCGATTATCTCCAGAGGAAGATAACCCAGTCTGTGCAGTTCGACGATGGAAGAGGTATTGTATATACCCTTGCCGAAAGAATTGTCAAGCACACGCTGATAATCCTGAACTATCTCCTCTTCGGGAACTTCAAAGAAATTCTCGTTGAAATAATCTATCAGCCAGGTCTTGCAGAACATTTGCAGACCGAACATGACTACCTTGTCCCAGCGCCTTACACGGCTCATTCTCGGGGTATAATAGGACATGGACTTGGTCATCTTTGGGTTTATCATATCGCGGTGAACTATCTTATAAAAATCGCACATTAGCGCAGCATTGATGCCTTTCATAGCATTTCGTCCTTTCCTTGTCAGAGTGTTATGATCTTTAGTATATCATTTTCGGGGAGAGTGCAGACAGAATTCGTAGTGTAGATATTCTTTATCATCCCGCAGCCGAACAGCTTGCCTTTTTCTATGGAATTCTCACAGTGAGTGAAGAACACGTTTATATCGGCACAGCCAAGCTCTTTCAGCTTTTGTGCGGAATAGTAAACAGTCCCGCCGTAAGCACAGATATCATCAATGATGAATACATTTTTTCCCGCAGGATCGTCTCCCTCGACTTCAAGTCCCAGTATCTTTCCCGTTGACCAGTCGCGCTTCTTTATTCCGAAGCCGACCTGCTTTGCTTCAAACATGGACGAATACCTCTTCATCGAGCCCTCATCGGGGAAAAACAGGTAGTCGGTTTCAAAGTTGAAGCCCGCACGTTCCATAGCGCCCAGTATCAGCTCTCGGGGAGAGATATTCTCCACCCTGTCAAGAAGCGCCGCACCTACGCTTGAATGAACATCCAGCACCGTTACCTTGTCAAAGCCCATTGAATTGATGAACTTGCAGAAGTATTTCAGTGTGAAAACCTCAGTATCGGAATGTACTCTGTCCATCCTCGCATTGGGAAGATAAGGCATGAACAGCGTCATAGCCGCTTTCGGGAAATGCTCCCGCAGATTGCTTGCGATATAATACAGCTGCATCTGTTCCAGCTCGTTCTCGTAATGCCACTCGATGGCGATACTTCTGCATTCATTTACAGGGAGCAGATCTATCTTCATCGTGCCGTCGGGATAATAGTCTACTTTAGGCGAGATAGATCCGCCCTCATTGATACGATAGCTTATCATCAGCCCGCATTCCTTTCTATCTTCATCTGGCAAACTGCCATAGCATTCAGTGCGTTCTCGTGGCTTTCAGGAGTTACGCCCGCGCAGCAGTCCGCATTGATGACTATGGGCATCTCAGGGAAATTCGCCTTGATGATCATTGCGTTAGAAATAACACAGATATCAGTGCATATCCCTATGAACTCGATCTGCTCGATCTCGTTGTCACCTGCCACCTTTCTGAGTACGGCGGGCAGTTCTGCCGAACCGAATGCAGGCTTCTCTACCAGTATGTCATCATCCCTGCGCACTGCCTCGATACGGGGATCGAGCTTCCAGCCCTCAGTTCCGCGAACACAGTGTATAACAGGGAGATTTTTGCCCTCCTGAGTATCCATATAAGCATTTGTATGAGTATCAAGTGTGAACACAACGGGGACATCGGGGTTTTCGTTATGGAAAGCATTGATGCGCTCTGCAGCCTTATCGGCAGCGGCATCACACTCTGCATTTCCGAGAGCACCATTTGTAAAATCCTTCTGAAGATCGATAGCTACTAATAATTTCATAACTTACCATCCTTTCATTGTAACTGTTAGTTATTATCTTTTTGTTGTTATCATTATAGCACGTTTACCCCTGTTTGTCAACATGATTTTATGCACAAATATACGCTTGCCAAAAAGCGTATGATGTACAAACACAACAAAAAGCAGCAGTAAAATAACCGCTGCTTTATTTTTCGACTGCACAATGCTGTGCCAATGATATTGGGTGAGATAAAACGCTATATAAGAGATTTTCGCCCCATGAGAGTGAGCCGCTCCATGCGCGACCTTGCTTACAAAGCCATGCAGGTAAAAGAAAGCTTCATGGCAGAAAACCAGCGGGATCCCACTATAGACGAGATAGCCGAACTGACGGGAGAAAAGCGTCGGGATATCGTACTGGCACTGGAATCGGTATCGGATCCCGTGTCGATATACGAGCCTGTGTACACCGAAGGCGGTGACGCATTGTATATAGTAGATCAGATATGTGACAGCAGCGACATCCACAGCCGCCTTGACGAGCTGACAATAAAAGACGCGCTGAAAGATCTGAAAAGCCGTGAAAAGAATATACTCTTTCTTAGGTTTTTCAAAGGTCACACACAGGTCGAGGTCGCAAAGGAGATAGGTATATCCCAGGCGCAGGTATCGCGGCTTGAAAAAAGCGCTCTGGACAAGATCAAATCACAGCTTTAAAAATACAGGCTCATGCTTGCGGAAATACGCCACACGGTCAAAGCCCGCCGCCTTTGCAAGCTCAGCGCCCTCAGCTATGCCGCAGCCCAGATCGTTGACGCGGTGTGCATCCGAGCCGAGTGTGATTATCTCTCCGCCCAGTTCGCGGTACAGCTTAACGGTATCAAGTTCGGGAAAAGTTCTGCCGTACTTCTGCCTGAGCCCCGAAGTATTGATCTCTATGCCCTTGCCATTCGAGATAAGTGTACAGAATATTTCCCTTATCATATCCTCATAGCAGGACATATCTACCGTTCTGCCGTATTCTCCGCATATATAGCGCAGAGGGTATGTAAGGTGTCCCAGCACTTCGAACTTTCCCCAGCGGCACATATCCAGTGTCTGCGCAAAGCAGTCTTCCAGCAGGGATCTTATCTCCTCATCGGTCATCTTGCTGTAATCGAGATAATAGAAATCCGCCACTCCGGCATTCATGTGATGAGAGCCTATCAGAAAATCGAGGCGGGGATCGGCGGCAAGCTGTTCAGCGTGTTCTATATCCTGCAAGGGCTGCCCTATCTCAGCACCGACGAGTATTTCAAGTCTTCCCTGCAGCTTTTCACGCAGTACACTCTGCTCGTTGATACTGTCGGTGCAGTACTTCCCCGAGCCGTACATCTCCTTATCGAGCACATCTTCTTTATCACCGAAATAATGCTCCGTCGGATACCAGTAATTGATATCGCAGTGATCGGTGATCGCGTAAGCCTTCAACCCGAGACTGACAGCACGTTCATACATCGCTTCTATACTGTCATCAGCATCGGGCGAAAAGCTGCTGTGAGTGTGCATATCAAGCAGTATCTTTTCCATTCAATCACCTCTGCCGTACATTTCACTTAGCCTGTCCGCCGCCTGTTTTGCACGCCGAACGAATTCATCGGGGGCGGTATCCTTATACAAAGGCGATTTGTTCATGTACAATTCTAAGGAGAAGGCACCCTCATAACCGATACGCTTCAGCTTATCAAGGAAAGACTCATAATCGATACTGCCGTCAAAGGGTATCATGTGACCGTCGGAGATACCGTCATTATCATGTATATGCAGTGCTTCCAGCAGAGAGGGATACTTCGAGAGACAGTCCTCCCCCTTTGTGAAACAGTTCTCGTGTCCCACGTCGTAACAGAAGCCCACATTCTCGCTGACACCGAATTTATCAAACAGCACATCAAGGAACGACGGCAGCTGTATGTTCTCAAAAAGCAGCTTTACGCCGTAGTTCGCCGCAGTTGAGATGAGACCGTCAAAATTCCTCATGCCGAACACCGAGACCTTTGGCGGTATCAAGCCATCGGTAGGATGTATGATCACTTTGTCAACGTTATTGGAAGCGCATACACGGATACAATCCGCAGTGCGGGTATAGATAAAGGCGCTGTCACTGCACTTGTTCCACAGGGCGTTCATTCGGTCAAACGGGGAATGCACATTCTCCACCGTAAGCCCCGCATTATGGGCAAGCTCGTACTGTGTATGACAGTAATCCTCCGAAAAGCCCAGCATAACGCCGTCAAAGCCGTTCTGCGCTATGAGTACCAGCCTTTCTTCAAGCGGTATTGCGGAAGTAAAATCCGCGTACATATTTAGCAGCATATTTCCTCCCAAAAAAAGAGAGGGGCACAATGACCCCTCATGATATCAGTTTTTAAGCGAATGTAAGGGCGCGGGTATCTGACCGCCCCTGTTAATGAATTTGCTTGCAGATTCCTTTTTAAGAGGCATAACAGGTCCGCAGCCGAACAGACCGCCCCAGTCAAGCTCCTCGCCCACATCCTTGCCGATAGCGGGGATGACTCTGACAGCAGTAGTCTTGCAGTTTACCATACCTATAGCCGCTTCATCCGCGATGATAGCGGAAAGTGTATCAGCGGGGGTATCACCGGGAACAACTATCATATCCAGACCGACAGAACATACAGCGGTCATAGCTTCCAGCTTTTCAATGCACAGCGCACCGCTCTTTGCAGCAGCGATCATGCCCGCATCCTCGGAAACGGGTATAAACGCGCCAGAAAGACCGCCAATACGCGAGCAAGCCATTACGCCGCCCTTTTTGACTGCGTCGTTGAGCATCGCAAGACAAGCGGTAGTACCGTGAGTACCACACTTTTCAAGACCTATCTCTTCAAGAATATGTGCCACCGAGTCACCAACTGCGGGAGTGGGAGCGAGCGAAAGATCAACTATACCGAAAGGCACACCCAGCCTCTCGGAAGCGATAGTTCCCACCAGCTGACCCACACGGGTGATCTTGTAGGATATCTCCTTGATCACATCAGCAATACCTGTTATATCGGCATCGGGGTACTTTTTGAGAGCAGCCCTTACAACGCCGGGACCGGATACGCCAACATTTATCATACAATCAGGCTCGCCTACACCGTGAAATGCACCTGCCATGAACGGGTTGTCCTCTACTGCATTGCAGAACACCACCAGCTTTGCAGCACCAAAACAAGCCTGATCCACAGTCTTTTCGGCACACTCGCGGATTATACCGCCCATCAGCTTTACCGCGTCGAGGTTGATACCTGTCTTGGTAGAGCCTATATTTACGGAAGAACATACTCTCTCAGTAGTTGCCAGCGCTTCGGGGATAGACTTTATCAGCTCGATATCACCTGCGGAAAAGCCCTTAGGCACCAGTGCGGAATAACCGCCTATCAGATTTACGCCAACGCTCTTGGCAGCCCTGTCCATCGCGTGGGCGAACTTTACGGGAGAACCCTTGCAGGCAGCCGAAACTATCGCGATGGGTGTAACAGAGATACGCTTATTGATGATCGGTATGCCCAGCTCCTTCTCGATCTGTTCACCGACCTTGACAAGATCCTTTGCTTTTGTTGTGATCTTCTCATATACCTTTTCACAAGCCTTGTCGATATCACTGTCGATACAGTCCAGCAGGGATATGCCCATAGTGATCGTGCGTATATCAAGACAATCGTCCTGTATCATGCGTATCGTTTCAAGAATATCATATACATTTATCATTATTCGGAGATCCTCTCATTAAATATGGTGCATACAGTTGAAAATATCCTCATGCATAACGTGAACCTTTACACCGAGCTCATCGCCCAGTGCAGTCAGACTGTCACTCAGGGTGGCAAAATCCGAATTCAGCTTGGAGATATCAACTACCATTATCATCGCAAAAAGCTCCTGCAGCACCGACTGAGTTACCTCCTCAACGTTCGCATTCAGCTCCGCACACTTTGTGCTGACCTTTGCAAGGATACCCACAGTATCCTTACCGATAACAGTTACAACTGCTCTCATATTTAAAACCGCCTTTCTGTCAAATCTTTTTAACCTAATAATTATACCACACATTCGTTATTTTGCCAATAGTATATTTTATAAACATTCTATTAACGTGACAGCACTATCTTTCTGGTATATTCGCTTTTGAAATCGGGGCTGCCCTTTACACACAGCTGCTGGAATGTCACCGCGCTCCTTTCAAGCTCGGATATCCTTGCTGCCCGTGACGACAGCTTTTCAAGTCCCGCCAGAGAGGTACCGTATTTCAGCACAGGCTCTTTGCAGGCTGAGAATATCTCTCTGCCGCGATCATTGAGTGCAAGCACTCTGCCGTAAGGCACATCGAAAAAATCCCGTGAGGTCACGCCCAGTGCAAGATACAGTATCATCCTGCGCACCCTAGCCAGCGTCACAGCCTTGTGCTTGAACAGTCCCGCAAAATCGGCAGGAGTATTAATAAGCTCACATTTGGTATCCCTGGTATTTATGAACCTGCGCACCAGATTAGCTGACATATCGGGCAGACGTGACAGCTCGCTGTTTGCCGTCATTATCTTCATCAGCAGTGCTTTGTCGGCGTTTTCGATAAGGAAAGGTTCTCCCTCCATCACTGCGGGCACAAAGGAAGAATAGTCCTCCCCTGCCCTTATCATATCGCGTATATGTGAAGCGCTGGCGATACTCCCGCTGCTGACACGGCTGTCATGGGCGGCTCCGCTTCGCTCAACGGCGTGGGGAGACATCCACGGAGCGTATTTCCTCACGGCTTTTATGTATTCTATCGCAAGCATATTGTTAGGCTTATCAAATACCGCACTTATCGCAGGGATCCCCGCCGCCGAAGCTATCGCCGCAGGATAGGAAACGCCGTTTTCCAGCATATCCCTGACATACTGTGAATCATCAAGTTCGGAAGATATATCCGCTGCCTTTTGCAAAAGATCCATATCTGCATCCTCACAGCCGAAGGAAAGCATAGATACGCCATCCTTGCCGAAGCCCGCCAGCAGCTGCACCGCAGCTTTTGCAAAGCGCTCCGCACTTGAACAAGAGTAGGGACAAGGCAGCTCGATAACAAGATCAGCACCGTTTTCAATAGCGACACGGGCACGGGAATACTTATCGTATACCGCAACATCTCCCCGCTGTACGGCGGCACCGCTCATCACGACCACAATATGTGTCGCGCCTGCCTTTCTTGTTTCTTCAAGCTGATATTTGTGTCCGTTGTGGAATGGATTATACTCTGCTACTACCCCTGCGATCTTCATAGCCCATCCTCCTGTATTATTAAACAAATTCATACAATATATATTGTGCATTATGTATATTTAAGCAAAACAGACTTGAAATTCTATACAATTATTGATATAATATTATTATATGATATTGCGGCTGGATTGTCAAGCCCGATATAATATCCATTTCACTTTGAGAGGAGAAATTTTTTCCAATGAAAATCCTAGTTGTTAATGCAGGTTCATCTTCGCTGAAATATCAGCTGCTGAACATGGAGGACGAGAGCGTTATAGCAAAGGGCAACTGCGACCGTATCGGTATCGACGGTCATGTAAGTGCCAAGACAGGCGACGGCAGAAGCTATGAGGCAGACTGCAATTTTCCCACCCACACCGAGGCTTTTGAGAAGCTGGTAGAGGTACTGACAAGCGGTGAGACAAAGGTCATCGATTCGATGGACGAGATCTCCGCAGTAGGCCACAGAATAGTACAGGGCGCTGAGATATTCAGAGAGACCTGCGCTGTTACAGACGAAGTTATCGACAAGATCGATGCACTGGCTGAGCTGGCACCTGTTCACAATCACCCCCACGCACTGGCACTGAGAGCCTGCAAGGCTGTTCTGCCCGAGGGTACTCCTCAGGCTGTTGTATTCGATACAGCTTTCCACGCTACAATGCCCAGAAAGGCTTTCCTGTTCGGTCTGCCCTATGACTGCTACACCGAGCTGCACGTCAGAAAGTACGGCTTCCACGGCACTTCTCACAGATTTGTTTCCGGCGAGCTGGCAAGAGTTATGGGCAAGAAGCCCGAGGAACTGAAGATCGTTTCCTGCCACCTGGGCAACGGTTCTTCCATCACTGCTGTTGACGGCGGCAAGTCTGTTGATACTTCAATGGGCTTCACTCCTCTGGACGGTCTGGTAATGGGTACACGCTGCGGTTCCGTTGACCCCTCTGCTGTTGAGTTCGTTGCAAAGAAGAAGGGCTTCACTCCCGACGAGATGACAGCTTACATGAACAAGCAGTCGGGCTTCCTGGGTGTTTCGGGCATCAGCTCCGACAACAGAGATATCCAGAAGGCTGCTAACGAAGGCAATGAGCAGGCTCAGGCTGTTAGCGAGATGCTGACATATCAGATCAAGAAGTATATCGGTTCTTACGCAGCTGCAATGGGCGGCGTTGACGCTGTTCTCTTCACAGGCGGTATCGGTGAGAACGCTCCCGAAGTTAGAGCTGAGGCTTGCGAGGGTCTGGAGTTCATGGGCATCAAGATCGATGCTGAGAAGAACAACTGTCGCGGCAAGCTGGTCGAGATCTCTACCGATGATTCTAAGGTAAAGGTATATGTCGTTCCCACCAACGAGGAACTGCTTATCGCAAGAGATACTCTGGCACTGATCTCCAAGTAATTATGTAATAGTTATCCCCCTTTCGCAGGTGATCCGCGAAAGGGGGTTTTTTTGTATGACTATTATTCTCTGACACCCGTGTGCCTGTCGATTATATCATTTACACTGCGGTAAACATAGGGTTTGAGCTTGTCCAGACTTACAGGCTCGCTGTAAAGTATCGCTGAATAGCAGGCTGAGCTTACAAGCTCAACTATCATGAAAAGCATTATCTCGGGTTCCTCTATCCCGCTGGGCGCATCCGCAAGGATGGCGTCGTATATCGCACGGAAATCCACATCGTTGCCTCTCGGCGCAGAGGTTATGGCGTGCTTGAAAACGCCCCAGCTAAGGTTTTTTGCAATGAATGCCACCATAGCGTGATTACCCTCCAGCTGGGTGAGTATATTATCGATAACATAGATGATCTTATCGTTGAAGGTCATCTCTTTTTTTTCGGCTTCAAGGGCTTCAAGGGCATTCCTGAACAGCTTTGAAGACTGATGCGCCACCAGCCTGTTTTTGAGATCGTACTTATCCTTGAAATAAAGATAGAACGTACCCTTTGCCACGCCCGCACTTTCCGCTATATCCGACACGGAGGTCTTGCTGACACCCTTTGTGGTGAACAGCTTGTATGCAGTTGCAAGAAGGGAGTCCTCCTTAGCCTTCTTATTTATATCCAGCTTTCCCATCGATATGACCTCCATTGAAACGAAGAACGCGATCATCTGTGTACCGTTTTGATGCCGATACATCATAACAAACCTTACACCATTTATCTGCATTATAACTCAGTTTTCTCTGCAATCAATTATATTATATTTAGAATTTTTTGTCAATAGGGCAAAATCAACAGCAAAACAAAGTGACTATCGGTCATTTTGTTTGATATAACAAAAATATGACCAAAGGTCATTTCAGCTATTGACTGATGGTCATTTTCGTGATATACTAGCATACAATGAGATAAATGACCAAAGGTCATTATGATAACACAGAAAGGAACGATAGTATGAAACAGTTCGGAAAAGGAGTTGTTAAGCTCCGTATCTTTATTGTCATACTTGCATTCGTGCTGGCAGTACCTGCGGCACTGGGTATGATAAAAACAAAGATCAATTACGACATACTCTCCTACCTTCCCGAAGATATCGACACGATGAAGGGTCAGCAGATAATGCTTGACGATTTCGGCAAAGGCGGCTTTGCTTTTGTGGTCGTGGAAGGAATGGACGACAAACAGGTGGCAGAACTCAAATCAAAGTTTGAAAAGGTGGATTCCGTATGTGAGGTGCTTTGGTACGACAGCATCGCGGATATCTCCATACCGAAAGAGGTCCTGCCAAAGGATATCTACGAATTCTTCAACAACAAGGACGACAGCGCGACTATGATGGCTGTGTTCTTCGACAAAGCTACCTCGGCGGACGAATCGCTGGAAGCAGTTGTTGAAATGAGGAAGATCGCAGGCAAACAGTGCTTTATCAACGGCATGACAGCCATTGTTGAGGACATCAAGGATCTGACGATGAAAGAGACTACCGCTTATGTTGCAATAGCGGTTCTGCTCACAAGCATCATACTGGCGGTAACTATGGATTCACTGCTGATACCGCTGTTCTTTATGATGAGCGTGGGTCTGGCGATACTCTATAATCTGGGCACAAACATTTTTCTCGGTCAGATCAGCTTCATCACACAGGCACTTACGGCGGTGCTTCAGCTGGCGGTGACCATCGACTATTCCATCTTCCTGTGGCACAGCTACAAGGAACAGAAGGAACATAACCCCGACAGATTTGACGCAATGGCGGAGGCTATCGCGCAGACGATATCCTCTGTGGTTTCAAGTTCGATAACAACAGTTGCGGGCTTCCTGGCACTCTGCTTCATGAGCTATACACTGGGACTGGATATGGGCATAGTTATGGCAAAGGGCGTAATTATCGGCGTTATCTGCTGTGTAACTATACTTCCCTCCATGATACTCGTTTTCGACAAGGTGCTTGAAAAGACCATACACAAGGACTTCATACCCTCAATGGATAAGGCGGCGGTCTTCATAGTAAAGCATCATTTCGCTTTCGTAATTCTGTTCGTTGCGATGCTGATACCCGGTATCTACGGACAGATACATACCGATGTATACTATAACCTTACAGACACGCTTCCTGAAGACCTCAACAGCGTTATGGCAAACGCAAAGCTGGAGGAAGAATTCGATATATCGTCCACACATATCGTTATGTGCCGCTCGGATATGCCCCGCAAGGATGTAGTCAAAATGATGGATGAAATGGGCGAGGTGGACGGAGTATCCATGACAATGGCGTTCGATACGCTGATAGGTTCCTCGATACCCGAAGAAATGATACCCGAATCAATCAGCAGCATCCTCAAAGAGGGCGACTGGCAGATGATGCTGGTAGGTTCTGATTACAAGGTGGCTTCACCCGAAGTAAACGAACAGGTGGATGAACTGATAAGCATACTGAAAAAGTACGATTCAAACGGAATGGTGATAGGTGAGGCTGCGGCAACTAAAGACCTTATCAATATCACCAAAAGAGATTTCGCAGTAGTCAATACCATCTCCATAGCGGCGATATTCATTATCATAATGATAGCGCTGAGATCCTTCTCACTGCCTATCGTACTGGTTTCGGTAATTGAATTCGCTATAACCATCAACATGGCAGTCCCCTGCTACACGCATACAAAGATACCGTTCATCGCTTCTGTGGTAATAGGTACCATACAGCTTGGCGCGACAGTCGATTACGCCATACTCATGACTACCCGCTACAAGCAGGAACGTATCGACGGCAAGGATAAGACGGAGGCTGTAACGATAGCACTGGCTACCTCGATGAAGTCGATAATGGTAAGTGCGCTGGGCTTCTTCGCCTCGACTTTCGGCGTAGGACTTTATTCAAGCGTAGATATGATATCACAGCTGTGTACACTTATGTCAAGAGGTGCGCTGATATCCATGGTGACTGTTATATGCGCACTGCCTTCAATGCTGCTGCTGTTCGATAAGGCGATAATAAACAGCACCGCGGGCATGAAAGAGGTCGCACAGCGTGAAAAGGGATTCAATGTACCCTCATTCAACAGCTGACAGATGATATTACGATAAGATCAATACAAAGGGGATATAGTTATGAAAAAGTACAGCAAATTCCTGGCAGGCATACTGGCAGTCCTGCTTTCCGCAGGTTCAACAGGATTATATGCAGTTGCAAACAAGGACGATAAAAATACCGACAGCAGCAAAAAGGAGAATACCACAAAGGCTGCCGAAGATGACAGCTCGGAGAAAGATGATTACAAGTCTCCCGAAATAAAGAAGCATGAGAAAAAGACCGCTGCCGAAAGCAAAAAGCCGGCAGGCGATACCACACGCAAGGAAGAGACAGTATACGTCCTGACGGATGCGAACGGCGCTCCGACAAAGACTATAGTAAGCGATCATCTTGTTAACGATCAGGGGCTTGATACCCTGATGGATGTATCCACTCTGACAGATATCGAAAATGTGAAAAGTGATGATACCTTCAGCGGCAGCGGCAGCAGCATGAAGTGGGATACCGACGGCGGAGATATCTACTACAAGGGCTATACCGATGCGGCGCTCCCCGTGGAGATACAGGTGACATACACCCTGGACGGAAAAACGATCAAGCCTGAAGATCTCCCCGGAAAGAGCGGTAAGATAACAGTGAGATATGACTATATCAACACTTCAAAGAAGACTGTCAAGATAGACGGAAAGAACGTGGATATCTATACACCCTTCATGATGGCTACGGGTATACTGCTGGATGGTGAGAAATTCAGCAACATCGAAGTAACAAACGGCAAGCTGGTATCCGACGGAGACAGGCAGGCAGTGATCGGCTATGCACTGCCGGGACTGAAAGAAAGCCTGGGACTTGATGACACGGATGATATCGGCATCCCCGAATACTTCGAGTTCACCGCTGACGTTACCGATTTTGAGATGAAGACAGTATTCACCGCAGGCACAAACAGCCTGTTCAATGATATCGATATCGACGGCACCGACAAGCTGGATGAACTGGAGGATAAACTGGGTGAGCTGGCGGATGCGGTAGATAAGCTGTCCGACGGCACTGCAAAGCTGTATGACGGTGCAAAGGAACTGAATAAAGGCATGGGCGAGCTGGACGACGGTGCAAAAAAACTGGCTGACGGCGGAAAATCTCTTGACGACGGTGCAAAGGCACTTTCCGACGGTGCTGCAAAACTGGCTGACGGCACTAAAACTCTTGACAGCGGTGCGGGAACTCTGGTGGATGGCATCAAGTCCGCAAAGGACGGCGGCGACAAGCTGGTGGGCGGTTTCGTACAGGTAAACGACGGTGCGGTACAGCTAAAGGATGGTTCGGCAAAACTGGCAGAGGGTCTTGGCGCTGCTGATGACGGCGCTAAAAGGCTGGATGATGGTGCGGCGGCACTCTCAAAGGGTGCAGGCGATCTCGATGCGGGTATCGGTACTATGATGGACGGCGCAGGTCAGTTACAGGAGGGCACAAAGTCCCTTGATGACGGTGCGCAGACACTGCTGGACGGTATCAAAGCTGCAAAAGGTGGCTCGGCAAAGCTGATGGATGGATTTATCCAGGTAAATGCAGGCGCACAGACGTTAAAGGACGGCAGTGCGGCACTGGCAGAGGGACTGGCGGCAGCTGACGATGGTGCGGCAAAGCTGAGTGACGGTACAGCGCAGTTAAAAGAGGGCGCAGACAATGCGGCGGCAGGTGCTGACTCTCTGAAAGACGGCAGCGCACAGCTAAAAGCAGGCGGAAAGACTCTTACCGATGGCGTAGCGGGACTTGATGAGGGCATCAGATCGGCTAAAGAAGGTTCTGCAAAACTGGCAGACGGCACAGGCAAGCTGAAAGACGGAGCGGACAGCCTGAAAACAGGCACCGAACAGCTTTCGACAGGTATAGCTGCCGCAGGCAAAGGCGTATCCGACCTCAACAGCGGAGCAAAAAAGGTGGCAGCAGGCAGCAAGACACTTGCTGACGGTGCAAATGCACTGAATAACGGTGCGGCTAATGTGGCATCGGGCTCTACAAAGCTTTCTGCGGGCGCGGGAACTCTCAGCACTTCGGCATCACAGCTTTCTGCTGGTATAACAGCATCAAAAACAGGTTCGGAACAGGTGCTGGCAGGCGCACAGGCACTTTCGGGCGGGATAAATGACCTGGCGGCAGGCGCAGCAGATATACCCGTCAAGCTCAGTACAGTTTCCGATTCCATGACCGAAGCATCGAATGGACTTTATACAACGATAGAGTACAACAGAAACGTGCTCGCGGGATTACAGCAGGTATACGCGGCGAACCCGTCGGATGAGATACTCACCATGATAAACACCATGCAGCAGACCATCGTTTCACAGGAGCAGATAGCTGCGGGACTTGCCTCAGGCGCAGGACAGGTCAGCGCAGATACCTCAGCACTTACAGAGGGTATCAGCGCGTTACAGCAGGGCGCATCGGAACTGGTAACGGGTGCTAGATCACTGGACGACGGTCTTGCAACACTGGACGAAGGCGGCAAGTCGCTTTCCGCAGGCGCAAACACACTTTACCAAAGCTCACAGAGCCTTGCAGCAGGCGCGGCACAAGTATCAACAGGCGCTGCAGGTCTCAAAGCGGGAAGCAGTGAACTGCTGACAGGTGCAAATGCACTTTCGACAGGCACGAGCACCCTTTCTACGGGTCTGTCCTCTGCTTCGGCGGGAGCGCAGAGCGTTGATGAGGGCGCGGGCGCTTTACAGCAGGGGATCGCTCAGGTGAATGACGGCGCTGTGGCGCTGGACGAAGGTCTTGGCAAACTGGCAGAAGGCTCGGGCAAAGCAAAGGCAGGCGCGGATACTTTGTTCAACGGCATAACTTCACTTGATACGGGTGCCATAAGTCTTGCAGAGGGTGTCCATGCACTGGCGGCTGGTGCAGGCAATGTTAACACAGGCGCTGCGGAGCTTGCGGCAGGCATACACAATGCGGATGTCGGTGCGGCAAAGCTGGATAAAGGTGTTGATTCACTGCAGGACGGACTTACACAGCTCTCGGCAGGTGCTTCAACACTTGACGATGGACTTGCAAAGCTGGTACAGGGCGGCGAGACACTTAAAGGCGGCACGGGCACACTGGCTGGAAGTATAGTTCAGCTGGTGAGCGGTGCGGGACAGCTGGCTGACGGAAGCAAGCAGCTTTCGACAGGCGCAGATACTCTTTCCACAG
>NZ_CAMHRZ010000006.1 GCF_946187255.1 uncultured Ruminococcus sp. | reverse complement strand
ACCGCCACCCTTGCAGCAGACAGCTTGTCTATGCCCTCTTTACCGATAAGCAGCTGTGTTCTTGAAAACTGATCCAGCATCAGTGATCCTCCTTAGATATTTTTTCCTTTGGTATTATATCATTAAAATCATAGTTAGTCAATAGATTTAATGTGTTATTAATTCTTTCTTCATTGAAATCCTTTCAGAAAAGGTGTATCATAAATATAATATGGTCATGAAAACGGAGATGGTGTAATGGAAGAAACTATAATCAAGCATATCTCGGCAGAAGATTTTTTGAAAATCGACAAAAGCGGAATTACTTTGCTGGATATCCGAGAGGAATATGAGGTTCAGATAAAGCCAATAGATTCCGCGGTGAACATACCGTTTTCGGAGCTTACAAAAAGGCTTTCCGAAATTGATAAAAACAAGCCTGTATATGTCATTTGTTCCACAGGAGATCTAAGTGAGGAGATAACCGAGATACTCACTGACATGGGATATGATGCTTACAATATCGACGGCGGATATTCCGCTTACAAAGAGCAGGCAGAAACTCTTCCGCACCGAGAACTTGATCTTAGGGGAGTTTGCTGTCCCGGTCCTGTGGTGCGCACTGCCGAGGCACTGAAAGATTTGGCATACGGTCAGCGTTTGTATATCGTATCGGACGAAGCCGCTTTTTCTTCGGATATAGCCGTTTGGTGCGAAAGTACGGGCAACAGGCTGGTAAGTCTTGAAAATGACGGCAGAGAGATCAAAGCAGTCATAGAAAAACAGCCGCCGAAGAAACCTACCGATGTTCGCCCAAACGGAAAGACCTTCGTGCTTTTCAGCGGCGACCTCGACAAGACCATAGCAGCTTTCATTATGGCGAATGCAGCAGCATCAATGGGCAGGGAAGTCACCTTGTTCTTCACTTTCTGGGGGCTGAATATCCTCCGTCGACCCGAAAAGGTCAGTGTCAGGAAGAATATAGTTGAAAAAATGTTCGGATTCATGATGCCAAGAGGTACTAAAAAGCTGGGACTATCCCGCATGAATATGGGCGGAATTGGGGCAAAGATGATACGCGCCGTGATGAAAAGCAAGGGCGTTGATTCTCTTGAAGAACTGATAGATTCGGCAAAAGCCCAGGGCGTGCGAATTGTTGCCTGTCAGATGTCCATGGATATAATGGGGATACATCGTGAAGAGCTGATAGATGGTGTAGAGCTGGGCGGTGCGGCTACTTTTATTGGTTCGGGCGAACAAAGCGATATGAGTTTGTTTATATAATGAGGAGGAGAAAAATGATATCAAGAAACGAAGCTTTTGAACTGCTCAGAAAGTACAACAAGGATCATTTCCATTTGCAGCACGCACTTACCGTTGAAGCGGTGATGAAATGGTATGCTAACGAACTCGGTTACGGTGATGACGCTGAATACTGGGGGATAGTTGGTCTTCTGCATGATATTGATTTTGAGATATACCCAGAGGAACACTGCATAAAAGCTCCCGAACTGCTTAAAGAGGGCGGTGTCAGCGACGATATCATACACGCAGTATGTTCCCACGGTTACGGCATAACTGTGGGCTGCGGAGTTACTATAGATGTTGAACCTGTCCACGAGATGGAGAAAGTTCTGTTTGCGGCTGATGAGCTGACAGGTCTTATAGGTGCAGCGGCTCTTATGAGACCTTCAAAGAGCACAAAGGATATGGAGCTTAAATCTCTTAAAAAGAAATACAAAAGCAAGGGCTTTGCCGCAGGCTGTTCAAGAGAAGTCATTGGCAGAGGTGCAGATCAGCTGGGCTGGGAGCTTGACAAGCTTCTTGAACTCACCATGCGTGCCATGGCAGATATAGAAGATATCATAGCTCAGGAAATGAGCGAGCTTTGATTATATTTCTGCTTTCAATATATCAATATTATAAGTAAACGGCTTGTTCCATTAGCGGACAAGCCGTTTTTATATTGCAGTTCTTGCTTTGGTGATATCAATTATCATAAATCGGCGGATAAACGGAAATTTCAAAATATTGGCGATAAGCTGAATGCCTGGAAAAACTGCTTTTCATGTGATGTAACGTTATCACGTATTTAGGTTTTAACGCATTTCCTGCTACAACCAAAAACTGTAAATCTATGGAAATTAACTGCAACGAGATATTTTGCTCATTGTTCGTTTACAAACTCCGGTGGATTAGTTAATGAAAATCAAATGTGATGATAACGTTGCCTTATATTTTCGTTGACGAATGCGAATTTTGTGATATAATAAAAATCAATAAAGACAGATATGACATATAAAACAAATCTATTAGATATGAATTATATCAATAACTATAAATCATTTTGATAAGGAGAGTTATAAATTTATGAGCCAATATCGAATAGCAGTTGCTACGGCGGACGGACATAAAGTAGATCAGCATTTCGGTTCTGCTTCACGTTTTGATATCTATCGTATCGAAGATAATATCTCCGCCAAAGAAAAAACTGTATCCTTCGGAGATCAGGATGGCTGCAGCGGTGACCACAGAGGTGCAGAAGCCAGACTTGAACTGGTGGAAGATTGCCAGTATGTGATCGCTGCACGCATCGGCAGCAGGATACAGAGATATTTTGAGATACAAAAGAAGAAATATTTTGAAATGCCCGGTTCTGATACGGATTACGTGATCGAAAAGATCGTAGAGTACAGAAAACGCAGCGGTAAGTAAGGAAAGGTGATGTGATCATGTCAAAGGTAGCAGAAAATCTGACAGAGCTTATAGGCAATACGCCGCTTTTAAAAATAAGCAGGCTGGCAGGAGACGATGAAATTTATGCAGAGGTGTATGCAAAGCTTGAATACTTCAATCCTCTGGGAAGTGTAAAGGACAGGATAGCCCTCGCGATGATAGAAGATGCTGAGGAGAAAGGACTTCTAAAAGAAGGGTATACCATAATCGAACCCACAAGCGGAAATA
Organism: uncultured Ruminococcus sp.; assembly: GCF_946187255.1. Taxonomy (GTDB): domain Bacteria; phylum Bacillota; class Clostridia; order Oscillospirales; family Ruminococcaceae; genus Hominimerdicola. The sequence goes on along the minus strand of NZ_CAMHRZ010000006.1, from coordinate 26,041 downwards.
CAGGTATTGGTCTTGCATTCGTCGGTGCTGTCAAGGGATATAAAGTTATACTGACAATGCCCGAAAGTATGTCAATTGAACGCCGCAGGCTGGTAACTCAGCTTGGTGCAAAAGTGATACTTACTCCCGCGGCTGATGGTATGAAAGGTGCTATCCGCAAGGCTGAAGAACTCAATGCTATAATAGAGGATTCATATATCCCACAACAGTTTGATAACCCTGTAAATCCCGAGGTACATACAAAGACTACTGCACAGGAGATCATAAGAGATACCGATGGCAAGGTAGATTACTTCGTTGCAGGTGTCGGTACAGGCGGAACTGTCACAGGTACGGGCAGAGCTCTCAAACAGAATGACCCCGACACAAAGGTGATTGCTGTTGAACCTTATGATTCATCTGTGCTTTCTGGAGAAGCTCCCGGTCCTCATGTGATACAGGGCATAGGCGCAGGATTTGTGCCACATATCTTTGACAGGGAAGTCATCGATGAGATATTCAGGGTGAAGAACAAGGAAGCACTGGAAACTGCACGCACAGCTGCAAGGCTTGAAGGTCTGCTGGTGGGGATATCATCGGGTGCAGCACTGTTTGCGGCGATAGAGCTTGCTAAGCGCAAGGAGAACAAAGGCAAGCGCATAGTTGTGCTTCTGCCCGATACCGGTGAACGTTACCTTAGTACCGCACTGTTCGATCAGCCTGCGGAACTTGCCTGATTAGGAGGGATATCATGTCATTTATAGAAAGACCAAGGTTTTCATGTATGCTCGGAGGAGCACTTGCAACTCTTACCTCTCTTCCGAGAGTAATTCCTATAATACACGGAGCACAGGGCTGTGGCGGTCAGTTGACCAATTCATTTGCTTACGGAGGATATCTGGGAGTAGGTTACTGCGGTGGTGCTTCACTGCCCAGCTCAAATGTCAGCGAAAAGGAGATAATCTTCGGCGGAGCTGAGAGGCTTAGAAAAGAGATACTTGCAGCCTATGATGTTATGGACGGCGACCTTTTTGTAGTAGTTACAAGCTGTATGACCGACCTTATCGGTGATGATGTTGAAGCAGTCATCAGCGAGGTGGAAAGACCCGAGTATCCTCTGATATTCGTAGATACCGGCGGATTCAAGGGTAACTCTTACTACGGTTATGATATAGTGATAAAGAGCCTTTTTGAACAGTACATACCTGTAACTAAAGAAAAGGATGAAAAGCTGGTCAACCTGCTGGGTCTTGTTCCTGCATACGATCCCTTTTTCAGGGGCGACCTTGAAGAGATAAGGCGCATACTGAGCCTGATAGGAGTCAAGGCGACGACTTTCGTTACACCCGACCAGACCATTGATGATATAAAAAATGCAGGCAAAGCTTCACTGAATATAGTGCTTTCACCAGTAAACGGAGTAAGGGCTGCAAAGGCGGCTAAGGAAAAGCACGGCATAGATTATATAGTAACCGACCTTCCCATAGGCAGCAACGCTTCCGTTAAGTTTGCCCTTGAAGTCGCAGAAAAGCTGGGCATTGACAAAGAGTTTGCCGAAAAGGCTCTTGAAAAGGAAGTTCAGCGTTATTACAGCTATGTTGACAGAGCAACCGACGTCATTGCAGATACGGATTTCCAGAACTATGCAGTGGTAGTCAACAATGCAACACAGGCTCTGCCTTACGCACAGTACCTCGATAACGAGATAGGCTGGCTGCCAGAGTATGTATTTATAACCGACGAACTCAGGGATAAAAACAAGGAGCTTATCCGCAGGCATTTTGAAGAACTGCCCTTTGAATATCGCCCGAAGCTGGTATTTGAAACGGATACCTCAAAGATACAGCAGTACATCACACAGAACGATCCGCAGTTTTTATCGGATACCTATTATGAAAAACTTGAGCCTGCATTCGTGCTGGGCAGTTCTATCGACAGAAAGCTTTCGCAGGTGCTGAACGGCAATTTCCTGAACATAAGCTTTCCTGCAATGAGCCGTATAATACTCAACAAAACTTACGCAGGCTTCAATGGCGGACTTGCACTGCTGGAAGATCTGATAACAGCACAGGTATCGGGGAGGTAAAGATATATGAAATTTGATGTTAATTTTGATGTGCAGGTACCGAATCCCAGAGAAAGGCAGAGAGCCACAGCCTATGCTTTCGGCGGATGCACCAGTGATCTGAGGAGCGGTTCATGCGCGGGATGTCTCGGAAGATGTGACCGCAGTTTCACGCAGGCAATGTTCTGCCAGATGGGTGTATCAACTCTGATATCATTCTCAACTAAAGATTCGGTAGTTATAATGCACGGTCCTGTTGGTTGTGGTTCCCAGTCTCATGGTATTGATTTCAGCATAAAGCAGTACGGTGCGGCACGCGGCGTTAAGATGGAAGGCGCAAGATGGCTGAGTACAAATCTTACAGAGACCGATGTTATAAGCGGCGGTAATGAAAAGCTGTACGCTACAATCATCGAAGCCGACAGACGTTTTCGACCAACAGCTATATTCGTCTGCAATACCTGTGCACCCGGAGTTATCGGTGATGATATCGAAAGCGTTGTAAACCATGCGCAGGAACAGGTAACAGCTACGGTAGTTCCTCTGCACTGCCCCGGTTTTGGCGCTAAGGTATTCTCTTCTGCATACGACGTTGTTTATCACGGCATCATGCATAGATTCGGGTTTGAACCCAAGAAGTATATCGACTATACCCCATTTGACAAGAGCGATCCCGACTACGAGATCAAAAAGCAGCGATATGAATACAAGAAGAGCCGAACAGTGACTCTGTACAATGCATGGTCCATAGGTCCGGGAGATGAAAAGGAGATCAAGAGGCTTTTGAATGCTTTGGGGATAAACGTTAATATATTCGTTGAATACAAAGAACCCGATGACTGGAGATTTATTACCGAGACTGCACTCAATGTAAGCTTTTGTCATGTACATGATGTGTACTTCCTTGAATACCTGAAACAGGAATTCGGTATACCTTATATACTGCCGACTATCCCCATTGGTACCGAGCAGACAGTTAAGTTCATAAAAGCCATAGCCGAGTTCTTCGGGCTTGAAAAGGAAGCAGATCTTCTGCTGAAAAAGGAGACCGAGAAGCTGAAAAAGGCGCTTGAACCCATAAGAAAGAACGTTGAGGGCAAGAAAGTTCTCATCAGCGGAGGATTCCTGCGTATCGGTGCAACGGGACTTCTGGCAGATGAGATAGGACTTAAAGTTGTAGGTTTCAGAAACTTCAACTATGATGAATTCGGAGATCAGCTGTTCAGTGAAGTTCAGGAAAAGATAGGCGATGTTCAGAATGCGGTTTCAACTCAGGCAAACGAGCTGGTAAACATGGTATACAAGCTTAAACCAGATATTGCAATATCTCACCCATCTGTGGGCGTATGGCTGGTAAAGGCGGGTGTTCCATCGCTGACATTGTTTGCCCAGAGATTTACATACTTCGGATTTACAGGAGCATATTCACTTGCAAAGAGGATAGAGAGAACTCTGAAAAATACAGCCTATGCAAGAAATATCTCAGCCCATACCAAACTTCCATATCAGGAGCAGTGGTACGGCAAGAGCCCATACCATTATATCACGGGTCTGCCCGAAACGGATAAGCCCACTATCTGATAATCGCGAAAGGAAGATATTTATGAAGAAAAGAGTAAGGAAAGCTATTGGAGTACTTATCGCAGCATCACTGCTTGTCGGCACCCTGACAGCCTGTGGAAGTTCATCGAATAAGAAGTCATCGAGCGGTGTCAAAAAAGAAAATGTCGGTACTTTGGAAGTTGCATGGTTTCCGTCATCCATAAAGTCTGCGCTGACAACGGTTGCTTACGATCAGGGATATTTTGAGGAGGAAGGCGTTACAGTAAACTGTGATGTTCTTCTCTCCACCGCTGACAGTTTAACTGCGTTGTCTACAGGTAAGGTGGATGTTGTGCCTGTAGGTATCACACTTCAGTTACAGTTCATGGCTGAGGGACAGGATCTTATATTCTTCGGCGGTTCAGCGCAGGAGGGCGGTGCTATAATCACCAAGCCGGAAAATTCAGATCAGTTTGCTGAACTTTCGGGCTGGGCAGGAAAGAAATGGGCATCAGCCAGAAGCTACACAGGCGATAATATCATACGTGCAAAGCTCCGTGAGATAGGCATAGTTCCTGAAAAGGATATCGAGATAGATTACCTTAATGATGATACTTCGATAGTGCAGGCGGTATCAAAGGGTCAGGTAGATGTGGGTTACATCACAGCTGACGGTGTACAGACAGCCAAGAATTTCGGGCTTGATCTGGGTATTAAAGTCGGTGATATCGACCCATGCTATCCCTGCTGCCGACAGACCACAACTTCAAAAGTAGTTGAAGAAAAGCACGCTGAACTTGTAGCATATCAGCGCGGCCTTATAAGGGCATACAAACTGATACTCAACGATCACGACAATGCCATAGATATAATGGTAAGACAGACAGGACAGACCGAGGAATATGTTACCGAGGCACTTTATGGTGATTATGCTTCGCGTTACAATCCAGACCCTGCCAAGAACAGAGTTGTGGATTATGCAGCTTATCTCATAGGCGAAGGCATAATAAAAGATGCTGATATAAGCGGAAATGTCAACACCGAGATCTTCCGTCAAGCTCTTGATGAGATTCTGAAAGAATACCCCGATGACCATGATTATCTTGCACTTAAAGAGTTCTCGGACAAATACGATGTTTAGAAGATGATATTATAAGGAGGAACCGATAATGAGTAAAATAGAATTTCGTAATGTTTCATTCAGCTATGAAGCTGATAACAAAGCTGTAAATATCCTTGATGGTCTGAACTTTAAGGTAGAAGAGGGGGAGTTCGCTTGCCTTATCGGTCCTTCGGGCTGCGGGAAGAGTACGCTGGTATCTCTGCTGCTGGGACTACAGTTTCCCACAAAGGGTGAGATACTTATAAACGACAAGCCTGTGACAGGTCCGGATGTGAACAGGGGAATGGTGTTCCAGCACTATTCTCTGTTCCCGTGGCTGACAGCAAAAAAGAATATCATGTTCGGTATAAAGGAAGCAGGCTTGCTCAAAAGCAGAAAAGAGATCGCAAAAAGGGCAGAGGAATATCTTGAACTGGTAGGTCTTGCTGACAGTGCAGACAAATATCCTCACGAACTTTCAGGCGGAATGCAGCAGCGTGTTGCCCTTGCAAGAGCTTTCGCCATGGATACGGATATACTTCTAATGGACGAACCCTTCGGTGCAATCGACCCTCAGAAGCGTATCGAGCTTCAGGAACTCAGCATAGAGCTCTGCAAAAAGCGGGGTGAAAAGAAGACCGTGGTATTCATCACCCATGATATCGATGAAGCTCTTGTACTGGCTGACAAGGTATACTTTATGGAGCCTCATAAGATCAGGACGGAAGTAAATGTTGGACTTCCCGCGGATACCCCAAGAGAAGAACTGATAAGACTGAACAGATACGATCAGCTTCGTCATGAACTGCTGGATCTGTTCACAGAAGTGAAGGTGAGAACTGCATGACAGACGCAAGGACATTAAATTCATTGGAAACACAGGGCAGTAAGAAAACATACTCTGTCGGAAAAATAATACTGAACATAGCGATCGTCACGCTTTTTGCGGGAACAGTGATAACACTTTCATTCATAAAAGGAAAGGTCAGCGCACCGAAAAACACTGTTTATGTTTTTATCATGGGGTTTATCTGGCTCTACCATACTGCAAGGGCAGTCATAAAAAAAGATGAATATCATCCTGATATCGCCGTGCTGATATACAGTCTGTTCCTGATATGGGATATAAATTTCCGTATACTCGGCAATGGAAACCCGGTGCTTTCTCCACCGATGGAGAATGTATTTGAAGTATTCCTGAAGGACAGTCAATTTATTGCAGAGGGCATAGGCCATTCGCTAATGATACTGGTGATCGGATTTTCGATAGCCCTTATCACGGGAAATATACTTGGTATGATAGTGGGCTGGGTAAAAAGGCTGAATAATGATTTCACACCCATCGCCAAAGTACTCAGCCCGATTCCACCAATGGTATATACCCCCTATCTCATCGCGCTTATGCCCACATTTACATCGGCATCTATCGCTGTAATAGGCATTGGTATGTTCTGGCCCATATTCCTCGGAATGATAAACAGGGTAGGCAGCATCAACAGTAGACTGATAGATTCGGCAAAGGCAATGAATGTCAGTACACCAACCATGCTTTTTAAGGTGATCCTGCCTTACAGTATACCGTCGATCGTCGGAAGTCTGAAAATTCAGATATCCACCATATTCATGATTCTCATTATGGCAGAGATGATAGGTGCCACCAGCGGGCTTGGTTTTTTCATTAAGAAATATTCCGACTATGCTGATTATGCCAGAGTGCTTGCGGGAATATTCGTTGTTGGCGCTGTAATAACCATATTGAATGTTCTGCTGGACATAGCAGAGAAAAAACTGATAAAATGGAAAGCGGTCTGAAAGAATAATACTGAAAGAACTTCTGGTTCTGTTTTAATAATATCAAGGAGATGTTCATATGAAAAAAAGTTTTGACAAAGGATTTGTAACACCTCTCCCGGTGTTCATCATAGCAACCTATGACAAGGATGAAAAGCCCAATGCAATGAATGCAGCATGGGCGGGACAGGCAGGGGGAGACCTGATATCCATAACTCTTGGAGACCATGTTTCTACCGAAAATATCAAGCTGAACAAGGCGTTTACCGTTAGCTTTGCCACAAAGGAATTCATAGCAGAGTCTGACTATGTTGGAATAGTGTCGCAGGCTCAGGTATCGAATAAGCTGGAAAAGGCTGGCTTCACCGTCACCAAGTCCGATAAGGTAAATGCACCTGTCATCGATCAGCTGCCTGTTGCTCTGGAATGCAATGTCAAGGACATAATCGAAGAGTACGGTTCGACAAGAGTGGTGGCTCAGATCGTCGGTTTGAAAGCAGATGAAAATGTACTGACCGAAGATAAGGTCGATCTTGACAAGTTAGCCCCGCTTGTGTTCGACTCGTCCGCATTAGCCTACCGCGTGATAGGCGGAATAGCAGGCGGCGCATGGAACGCAGGAAAGAAGTTTGAGTGAAGATTGTTTCATGTGTATTGTGCTTATGATCGTACATCTCGGTATGCACATATTGCAAATTAAAGCTGAAAATCAAAATGCTGACAATGCATTCTGCAGGGTCAGCATTTTTCTGATCAAGCCTCAAATTTTAACTGTATGTAGATAAAAAATTGCAGTGGGATGATAAGACGTTTTAGTATGAGGCTATATATTTTTGGTAACGTTATCGTCCTCAATGGCAAGGTTCATCAAACACGCGATTCGTTATTGAGAATCACTTACCACAAACTGGTATGATAAAATAATATGCAACTGGCTATATGCAGTCAGACCAATTTCTGCTATACTGTAAAAAAACAAGAAATGAGGTTTTGGATATGAGTGAACAGTATCAGCTGAATAAGGAACTTGCACAGATGCTAAAGGGCGGAGTAATAATGGACGTTACAACACCCGAACAGGCAAGGATAGCACAGGAAGCCGGGGCTTGTGCCGTCATGGCGCTTGAACGTATCCCTGCGGATATCCGTGCAGCGGGAGGTGTATCAAGAATGAGCGATCCTGCAATGATCCGCTCTATACAGGAAGCGGTAAGTATTCCTGTCATGGCGAAATGCCGTATCGGTCACTTTGCGGAGGCACAGATACTTGAAGCAATAGAGATTGACTACATAGATGAGAGTGAGGTTCTTTCGCCTGCCGATGATGTATACCACGTTGACAAGACTAAGTTCCGTGTGCCGTTTGTCTGCGGTGCAAGAGATCTGGGTGAAGCTCTACGCCGTATAGCAGAAGGTGCTTCCATGATACGAACAAAGGGCGAACCCGGTACAGGTGATATCGTACAGGCAGTCCGCCATATGCGTATGATGAATTCTCAGATACGTCATGTTGTATCATTACATGAAGACGAACTATACGAAGAAGCTAAACAGCTCCTAGTACCTTATGAGCTTGTAAAACAGGTGCATGACAGCGGCAGACTTCCCGTTGTGAATTTTGCGGCAGGTGGTGTCGCAACTCCTGCAGATGCTGCACTTATGATGCAGCTTGGCGCAGAGGGCGTATTCGTAGGCTCGGGAATATTCAAATCCGGTGATCCGAAGAAACGTGCTGCGGCAATCGTACAAGCGGTGACTAACTATCAGGATACTAAACTGCTTGCAGAATTATCATCAGGACTCGGTGAAGCGATGGTCGGTATAAACGAACAGGAAATTGCCTTGCTCATGGCAGAAAGAGGCAAGTGATGCGGATAGGAGTACTTGCAGTACAAGGTGCATTTGCCGAACATATCGATGTCATTAAAAAGCTTGGCGAAGAAGCATTTGAAATCAGAAACACAGGTGATCTTGACATACCCTTTGACGGATTGATACTTCCTGGCGGTGAAAGCACTGTTATGAAAAAGCTGCTGCACGATCTTGATCTGTTTGAAAAGCTGAAAGAGAAGATAAACAGCGGGCTGCCTGTTCTCGGAACGTGTGCAGGAATGATACTTCTTGCCAAAAATATCGACAGCGGTGAAGAATCATGTTTCGGAACAATGGATATTACTGTAAAGCGCAACGCATATGGAAGACAGCTCGGAAGTTTTGTCTGCACAGACAGTTTTGCAGATGAGGATATCACAATGCGTTTTATACGTGCGCCGTATGTTACAGAAACAGGCATCGGTGTTGAGATACTTGCTGAACACGATAATAAAATAGTTGCAGTACGCCAGAATAATCAGATCGCGACAGCGTTTCATCCGGAATTGACCGATGATCATACGGTATATAATTTGTTTTTCAGAATGATTGAAAACAAGGCTGCAAAGTGATATAATAGTAATACAGATACTCGTGAAAGGAAGTGCAGATGTGCATATCAGTATAGAACATAACAGCCGGACACCAGCGTATATGCAGATATATTCGGCTATACGAAGTATGATAGTTAACGGCGCCTATCCTACGGGAACACGTCTGCCTTCCAAACGCGAGCTTGCCCGTGACAGCGGAGTCAGTATCATTACAGCCGAACACGCCTTCCAGCTTCTCGCAGAAGAGGGATTGTGTGAACTGCGTGCAAGGAGCGGATGTTATGTAAAGTACACTCCAGAACACAGCTTTCCGCTTTCTGACCATTGGCAGGGAAATATATATGAACACGATTCTGCTGTTTATCACAACGATGATATACCATTTTCGGCAGTTGCATCAAAGCTGCGAAAGGTCATTCTCGATCAGGGTGAACGGATCCTGATGAAATCACCAAATAACGGCTGTGCTGAACTTCGTGAGGCTATATGTCGTTATCTTGCAAGAAACAGGAATATCAATGTTACAACTGAGCAGATTGTGATCGGTTCGGGTGCAGAATATCTCTACGGACTTTGTATTCAGATGCTCGGCAGGGACAGGATAGTTGCACTGGAAAACCCGTCATACCGAAAAATACTGGAAGTATATACAGCCAACGGTGCATCCTGTGAACTGCTTTCAATGGACAGTGAAGGTATACGCACCGATGAACTGAAACGATCAAAAGCAGGTATACTTCATGTCACGCCATTCAACAGCTTTCCGAGCCATATCACTGCCTCTGCCGAACGAAGACAGAAGTATCTGAACTGGGCGAAAGAACGCGAAGCAGTCATTATCGAAGATGACTACGATTCTGAATTCTCTCTGACAGGAACTGCACCTCAGACCCTCTATTCACAAACTGATGATGAGAATGTGATCTATCTCAACACATTCTCGAAGACTATAGCGCCTTCGCTCAGAGTTGGTTATATGATACTGCCTAATGCATATATCCCTCTGTATCAGCAGACTGTTGGTTTCTATTCCTGTACAGTCCCGATGCTTGAGCAGTATTTTCTGTCAGAATGGCTTGATTCAGGTGAATTTGAACGAAATATCAGCAAGATAAGAAATAGGGTGTAAAGCTATAATTCCTCTCGTCAATTGCAGTGCTAATTTGCTTGTCAAGGGGAATTATTTCTTTCTAAATACTTATCACTGTCGTGTTTTGAACAAAGATATAAGAATCATAGTATGCTTTTTCTGACTATATTATGATATAATAAAATTAACTAACGGCAGATGCAGGTGAAGTCTACATCTGCCGTTATTGCGGGGGAAAATGATTGTTTTATAGTTATGGTTGATAAAGATGTTTTTATATGGTTGCAATGAGGTGAAATATATGGTACTTACTCGGACACTTTAGTTACCGGAACGACCGCACCGTTGTACTTTTCGATTATGAACTTTGCGGTGTCCTCAGTTTCAAGGACTTCCACCAACGCTTTCAGACCTGGATCGTCCTTCTTGTCGGGTGTTGTCACATGATATTTGCATAAGGTGAATCCTCACCCTCGCGGAACAGGAACTTTGTTGCATCAAGACCTGCTTCGATGACTTTGTTGGTGTTGTTGATATATACATCGAACTCGCTGATATGCGTGTTTATCTGTATCGAATCAAGCTCAGTTATCTCGATGGGCTTGATGAATTCTTCGATATCATCTACACTTGCACGTATGTCTTCTGTCTGTCTTAGTTTTATCCAGCCCTGCAGTTCAAGAATGCGGAGAGCTCTGTACTCGTTAGTAGCATCGTTGGGTATAAGCTGTGAAGGGTATCCCTACAAACAGAACTGCACAAAGGCGAAAGGAAGTAAGATCCTGTCTGTATCGCATAAGTTCAAAGAGCTGAAAGCATGGAAAACATAACTACCGAATTCAGAAGACAGTTCAGAATGAACCGAAGCATACAGGCTGAAGGCGTATTTGGAGTCTTTAAACAGAATCATGGCTTCAGAAGATTCCTGTGCAGGAGCAAAAACAAAATCAGATCTGAATTTCTTTTGCTGGGACTTGCATACAACATAAAGAAGTTTTTAACTAAGATCTCAGAAAACTGACTTGGAATTTCTCTTTTTAAACTGAAAACGGCATAAAAAATCAGCAGAACAAAACACCCCTGAGTCCTCTTTTCTGAAGAGGGCTTGGGGGTGTGCGCACTGAAGCAGCTTATTTCACCAGCAAAAATGTTTTTACTCTGATGTTCGGATATGGTTAGAGGGTGCTGCGGTTGCAACACCCCTTTTGCATGAAAATATGATAAGTGATCGATTTGACTGCCCGGTGTACGTTGTGAGAAGCCTATTTCAGAAAGGTTTCCCTCAATCGGCTCCGCAGTTTGTAAGATAGATCACTCGTTTATAGTATCATACCTCGGGGAGGATCAGCGCGGCGGCAATGTAAGCTACCAGACCTACGCCTGTTACGCAGCAGGCAACTACTGTCAGTATCCTCACCAGGTTTACATCGCAGTTGAAGTACTCAGCCAGTCCCGAGCATACTCCCGCGATCATGGCGCCTTCTCTCTTTCTGTACAGCTTTTTATTCATGGTAATATCTCCTTTCGCTCATGCGTCAGATGGTATCCTTGCCGTTCCTGTCCTGAGGAGCCTCGTTATAGCCGCCCTGTGCAGCAGCGCCGCCGTCCTGAGGGGGAACGCCGTAATTGTTGTTGGTGTTGTAGGTATTGGCGTTGTTCATGCTGCTGCCTGTGGTGTAGGGTGAATTCTCCATCTCGGGAAGTATCACCGCACAGGCGATGTATGCGATAACGCCCACACCCGTGAAGCAGGTGAGCAGTACCACTGCCAGTCTTACCAGACTTACGTCCACATCAAAGTATGCAGCCAGACCGTTGCAAACACCTGTCAGCATAGCGCCGTTTCTGATCTTGTAAAGTTTCTTTCCGTTCATAATGATCTCTCCTTAATAATGTCTTTATTACCAGGGACGGACACTGCCCGTCCAGCCTTTTTCTTTCCAGTATCTCACATCACGTTCGTTGAAGCCCTTGCGCTGCATCAGGTGCATCGCAAAGAAAAACGCCCGCGTTTTCAGTCCGGGCTTTACCCTGCCCTGTTTTGATATTATCTTGTAAGCAAGGGATGTCATCGCCTTGTCTATAGAGTCTTTCTTCTTTTCGGTTATGCTGTCCCAGTCCGTTGCGGCAACAGCACAGCCGTATTTGTATATCCTGCCCGTTCCCCAGAAGAACAGGCTGTCGTACATATCCTTGTTGGTGCTGCCCATGCCCATTCCTGCGGCGGTGCTTATGCACACGCCCTGCTTGGTGAACATCTTTTCCTCGGGGGAATGCACCATCCAGCGGTATCCGTAGTGGTCGAGGAACGCCTTCATCGCGCCCGTTGCGTGGAAGACGTATACGGGGCTTGCGAGTATCACCACATCCGCTTCATCTATCGCCTTTGTCAGCGGAGCCAGCTTAGCGTAGTGAGGGCATTTGCTTTCATGCTCGGTAAAGCATCTTGTACACCCGACGCAGAATTCACCGAAATCTCTTGGCAGGAAGAACTCCGTCAGCTCGCCCCCCAGCTTTTCGCCCAGCAGATGTGCGATATGATAAGTCGAACCCTTGTGGCTCTGACCATGTATAATGACTGTTTTCAACGGATACAGCTCCTTTAGTTTGCCCTTATATTATCAGATATATTCAATATTCACCTTGCCTATACCGTGAGTGGTCTTCAGCCTGTGTTCACTGCGGCTTTTCTCGTCCAGTACCAGGTCGATATTCCCTATGCCGCCTCTTACATCGATATCTCCGCATACACTGCCCTCAAATCGGGTGTTTCCTATGCCGCCCTGTATGTCAAGTCCGCTTGCCGTGCCCTTTGCACGGATGTTCCCGGTACCCGACCTGATCCTCAGCATACCGCTCTCCAGCCTGTCGATGGTGATATCTCCTGCGCCGCCCTCGATATTAGTCTCATTGCGGATGTTCACATCGTTTACAGTGATGTTGCCCGCACCTGTCTTTATTTTCAGCTCGCCGCATTCAGTATTGTCCATGATGACCTGTCCCGCACCGCTGTTTATGCGCATATCTTTCAGCGCCGCCGTCCTGCTGATGTTCAGGTTGCCGCTGCCCGAATTTATCTCCGCGCTGTCACATCCCACATCGCAAATGCTGCTGTTGCCCATTGCGATATCTGCGGTAAAGCTGTCGTACTGCTTTGCGGGAAGGCTTATCCTGCAGGACGAAGCCTTGAAGGGGTTCTTGAAGATCATGTCCGTGACCTTCGGGCGCTTGACCTCTGCCACCAGTTTGCCGTTCTCAGCTTGTACGAAGGATCCTTCGGGGACGTTCCTGCATATAATATGCGCGAATTTATCCTCGCTCCTGCTTATCTCCAGATCAGCCGCAATGCATTTCACCTGCACCCCGCTGAATTCCTCTTCGGAGATATCCAAAGTGATATCGATATATTCTGCCATAATGTTTCTCCTTTCGGTCTTCTTTTTCTTTATTCTGTATATTATTGTATCACACAATTATTAACTATTCATTAAAACTGCTCATCAGGCTGTTTTTATCTTTTAGCCTGTCTGCCCTCGTTCATCGCAGTTTTTTCAAGGCACAGCGGAATTTCTTATGTATATCTGAGATGCTGTCCTGTTCGTAGAAATCTTTCAGTATATATACCGATACCGCACCGACTGCCGCAAGTATCGCCATAGCTGCCAGTGCAGCTGTGCTGTTCTGCCCGAACCTTATCAGCCCGCCCATTATCAGGCTGTTCATGAAGATCTTGCCATGATATATCTTGGATGCAAGATATATCAGACACACTGCGGCAGGCAGCCGCAGCATCAGTATTGCCCATGTCTTATTTCTGTATATCATGTTTGATAAGCTGTTGCTGCTGTTCTCTTTCTTTTTCATAGTAAATATCACCCTGCCATATATGCTGTCCACACTGCGATCATCGCATCGTATACACCGTGGCATATTATCAGCGTCAGCAGTGTGCAGCCCTTTATCTTGTTCTTGAATGTGCAGTAGAGGATGCCTATCAGCGTTGTTATCAGTACCTGTAATATATTCCCGTTGAAAACATGGAAAAGCCCGAAAAGCAGTGAAGAACCTATGGATGCATATATGTCCCGCTCAAACAGCGTTTTCAGCTTGCTGTAAACGAAACCTCTGAATACCAGTTCCTCGGCTGCGCCCACAGCCAGTATGCAGTAGGCGAACTCATAAGCGAACTGCCAGGGCTGTGTGTATATGTTCTGTGAACTTACCATTCTGCCGAAGCCCGCAAAGAAGGGGACGCCCGTCAGCAACAGGGAAGTGCCCAGTCCCAGCCCGATGCCGAGAAGTATCTGTTTTGGCAGACCCTTTTTCTCAAAGCCCAGCGCCTTCAACGGCAGCTTGTCATGCCTTATCACCATTATCGGGATCAGCGCCACCAGCCAGTAGAGTATCATCACCAGAGGAGCACGCACAGCTATGGGCAGGAACGAGACCAGCTTGATATTGAACATCTTGACCAGCCACACGCCGAGCATACTTCCCATAAAGCCCACCGTCAGGCTGATCGTATCATTTTCTCGTTTCTCAGCGATCTGGGCAGATGTAAGTGTCTGCCCCTTGATCCAGACACGGTCTTTTTTTATCTCGTTTGTCATAGTGATCTCTCCGTTACAAATCATGCCCGGACTATCGGTGCATAATCTGCATCGATCGGACGATTGCCATACTGATGAAAAAATATCCCGCATATCCTTATCTCTTTCGTTGTCTCATATACCAGACCCTTTCCCGCCCTGCCGGGAGCCGCACACCTTATGTCTTTATCGGGTACTGCGGCTCATGGCGGTGGGTCTGTCTCTCTGTTTTCTTCTGTTCTTTGTGTATATCAGTTGCCGTATGTCACGTTGACATCGCCGATGCCTGTATCTATATCTACCTTGTATTTCTTGTCAAATTCTTCCTTGGTGTTGGTGAGGTCTATGCTGCACTCGCCTACGCCGCAGTCAACATCTATATCTCCGTTGACCTCACCGTTGTAGGTGAACTCGCCTGCGCCAATGTTAGCTTTCAGCCCGCCGACTACGGATTCGCTTATCTCTATCTCGCCCGTGCCTGTATCGGAAATCAGCTTATTTTCACACTTGACATTGGTCACAATGATCTCGCCTGCGCCTGTTTCCAGCTTTGCATTTTTGCAGCTGATGTTATCGATAGTTATCTCACCTGCGCCTATGTTCAGCTCGAAATCCTCATACATCCTGTCGGGAAGATAGATGAATACAGGCTCCTTGTCATCGTCATTCAAGTTCATGAAGTTGACATGATCAAGGGTGAGGTCGATATTCAGCGTGCCATTGTGCTCGTTG
Organism: uncultured Ruminococcus sp.; assembly: GCF_946187255.1. Lineage (GTDB taxonomy): Bacteria > Bacillota > Clostridia > Oscillospirales > Ruminococcaceae > Hominimerdicola. The sequence continues at coordinate 10,725 of NZ_CAMHRZ010000006.1, read as the reverse complement.
AATGTGTATCCGTCGGGAACGTTGCCTTCCAGATGTACCAGACCGTCTTCGCTCGTACCCACACGGATCTCACTTGCGGAGGCCGTGATCTTGACATTTTCGACCTTGCTGCCGTCGAGCTCATCGGATACGCTTGATATCATATTGTCTTCATAACGGCTCATATCGGTATTTGCGTACCATATACCGCCGCCTATCAGCATCGCTGTGCCGACGATTATCAGTCCTACCGAGAAATACGGGAATTTTCTCTTTTTTACACCCGCATACGTTTTGTCCTTTATATCGTAATCGTACATAATGTCTCCTCCTTAACCGGCTATCTTTCTGAACAGTCCCTTGCAGCCGTCGAGTGCCAGTTTACACAGCCTCATAAGTCCCTTCATACCGGGCTTTGCGATCAGTCCGAAGATGCCCAGCATTATCAGTCCGCCGCCTATCATCATCAGTCCCTGAGGGGGTACGTTGAACAGCTCTGCGATACCTGCGCCCACCAGTGAGAAGCCGCCTGCCAGCAGGCTTATTATGATCGAGAGCATTCCTGCCAGAAGTCCTACCAGAAGTCCGAAAGCACCGCCGAGTATACCGATCCATATCGGTGCGCTGAGGATGAGTATGAGTATCTTCAGCACCGTATTGTTGCGCTTGCTCTTCTGCTGAGGTGTCATCGTGGGGTCGTTGAAGGTGCGGTCGAAGGTGTCCTTTGCGGTGTGGAACGCTGTGTCCATCGCCTGACCGAACTTGTTTGCTGCATCAGCGAAGCCCGAAGCTGCTGTATTGTTCTGAGTGTTGTTCTGTGTGCCGTAGCCGTAACCATAGCCGTAGCCGTAATTGTTCGTGCTGTTCTGTTCGCTGCTGCTGTCGTTGTCTTTTCCGACCTCTTCAAAGTCTACATCCTGATAAGGCTGTTTCTTTGCAGCACCGACTTCGTAAGAAGCGTCGCCGTCAACATGGATACCGTTATCTCTGAGTATCTCCAGTGCCAGCTCATCGGGTGAACCCAGCTCCGAAGCTGTCTGCTCATCACTGCCGTAACCCGAATCAAGGAATATCTCCTCATAGTAGCTAAGTGCGTCCTCAATGTCCTCGCGGGGGAGGCCGCCTCTTTCGAGGTTATATCTGAGGCTCGTCAGAAATTCAAGTCTATTCATTATCGTCCGCCCCCTTGTTCATCAATATACTGTCTACCTTCTCTTTGTGTGCCACCCACTCGTTGCGGTACTCTTCAAGAGCCTCGTTCCCTTTGGGTGTCACATGATAATACCTTCGGTTCCTGCCCATGTACTCCTTGTCGTAGGTCTCCAGAAGATCATTTTTCTGGAGTCTTCTGAGTACGGGGTAGAGGGTGGATTCCGAGATATCCACAGCCTTTCTTAAAAACTGTGTGATCTCGTAGCCGTAGGTATCGTCATTCTGGACTACCGACAGCACCATCGCGTCTAGCAGTCCCGCATTGACTGAAAATCCCATATTTCTGCTCCTTTCCTGAATCACTCTGTGCATAAGCCATTTCTCCTTGCCATCGTTCTTCTTTTTCTCTGTTGTTTGTCTGCTCTCTTTTGCTCTGCAATATTGTGAAGTTATTTATATTTTTTTCTTCACAGTATTTATTGCTCTGCAATATCTTTGTTCTGATGATATTATACGTCATATAATATCATTTGTCAATACAATATTGTAGAATTCAAAAAGGTTTGTATACCTGCACAACGCAAAGCCCCCGAACTGCCGCTTCGTGTATACCATTTTCACAAAAGAGTACATTATTTTACATTAATTAAGCGCTTTTTTGTCACTTATCACACTGTCCCATCACCGCAGATCGGCTTGTCCGCCGCTGATAAAATGCCGATGTTTTGACAGGCTCCTATATAAAAAGGGAGACCTCTTCTGAGAAAAGGTCTCCCATGAACGTATATATAAGGATAAACAGAATGCTCAGTATTCCTTGCAGACCAGCTCCATAGCTGTGGGCAGCAGGTATATCACCGCGAAAACTGCTCCGCTTGCCGCGATAAATGCCCATGTAAGCGCTTTTGCGGGCTTTTCGGGTATCTTCAGCTGCCTGCCGATGACGAAGTGCCATAATACACACAGCAAAGCGCCTGCCGCTGTCAGCAGTATGCCCGCCGTAAAGCCTTCGGGCACAGCGGTGACGGTGATGTCGTTCCCGCCCTCATCTAGTTCAACTGCGGTCAGGTCACCGAATACACGGATACAGGGGGCTTTCTTCCCGTTTACCTTTACCCTCAGCCCCTCCGTGTAGGGCACATTTATCAGGCAGTACTGTCCCGCCTTTGCATCCACACTGCCGCTCAGTTTTCCGCGATGGCGGGCGAAGTCCACAGTTTGGGCGCTTTCGGCGGCGGAATACAGCTTGTCGGTATCTATCGCCGCGATGCCCAGCGAACGCAGGCTGATGCTTTTCTTTGCGGATACGCGGATGCTCACGTCCTCATCCTCGAAATCTCCCAGTTTCAACAGACCGTTGATATCTTCGTTGGGATAGCTCAGCTTCACCAGGTCATCGTTGACAAAAACATCGAAGCTGTTTTCTATCCTGTCGGTGAGTGAAACTTCGGGGCGGTCAAAGGCATCGAAATACAGCGCCTGCCTGCCGCTGATGTGGATATCTGCGGTATAGCTTTCGCCGCAGTCTGCCTTGAAGCCCACACCGTTGCGCGTGCCGCCAAGCTCGTATACCGTTACTGCGCTCTCGCCGTACTGCCGAAGAGTATTGTCATATATGTACTGCTGCATTTCTGCGCGGGTCAGGTCGGGGAGTTCGCCCTCTGCTCCCGAGATATCATTAAGCACCAGTCCCGAAGGCAGGAACATATCATTCTCAACTATGGAGTACCTTTCGCCCTCGTATACAGCATTTTCCGCACCGCTGAATGTTATGGTGTACTTCACGCTCATCAGCAGGTCGGTGATCTCAGTGCCGCCGAAACTGCCTACGTCCATCCAGCTGGAGGAATAGCCGAAATGTTTCATCATGAACATATAGTCCTGACTGTTGAGGGACGTATAATGCCCGATGGAGCCGTAACCCATTGCGCCCACCAGATTTACATGGAACAGCTTGCGGTCGGTCTTCACGCGGAACATACTGCTGTCGTCTATCCTGTCCGCCAGTTCGTATACCGTATTATTATCGGCAGTGCGTTCGGGATAATAGTGTATCGAGCCTGTGAGGTATATCTGTGACTGACAGCAAGCCTCACATATTATTATCGCGGTGCATATCAGCGCCGTGAACTTTTTTCCCACAAGGCTTTTCCTGTACAGCACTATCATGACAGCGGATGCCGCCGCCATCACAAAGAATACGGACGCACATACTGAGAATGAGCCCTTGTCGCCCCAAAGTTCGGTGGTGTACCTGCTTGCGGTATCGATATGCTTCTGCGTGTATTTCAGCATCCCGCGAAACAGTTCAAAGGTCAGCAGGAACAGTACCGATATCAGCGCGGGATGGTCGGTGTGCTTTTTGGCTTCGGGTGTGCGGAGTTTCCCGCTGTCTTCAAGGTAAGCCGCTGCGCATACCGTCAGCATGAACACGGTGATAAAGCCGTACCTTGACGGGAAGGACATATAGCTGCCCGTGTGCCACATGAGGTTTATCGGCTCTATCAACAGGGGTATCAGCATGAGTGCCGAGAGTATCAGATATCTGTTCAGCTTTTTGCTGCGTGGTTTTCCGTCGCAGGAGAATATCAGCACCGCCGTCAGCACGAATGAGGAACACATCACCGTTGGCAGAGTAGTCTCGTATTTGGTCAGGAAATCGGCATTTTTTACCATGCTGAAAAATTCTTCCTTGACCCGCCCGCTGTGAGTGTACTGTATAAGGCTTGGAAGCCATACCGCCGCCGAAAGCAGAGCCGCCATCAGCGAGCCGATAATGAACCGCACAGCGGTCATGCCATCGGTCTTGTCGCGGCGCAGTGCAGTCAGTGTCAGTCCCGCAAAAAGCATGATGAATATGACCACCATATATCCTATATAATAGTTCACCGCCATCATCGCCGCCAGCGTCAGCGTGTAGGGGAGCACCCGCTTCTTTTCGCACAGCCGCTCCATTGCCATCAGCAGCAGCGGGAAAAGATACATCATGTCCAGCCATATAATATTCTGATAGTACATAAGACCATAGCCGCACAGCCCGTAAAGTATGCCCAGACCCGTCACCCATAAGGGGTCTAGCCTGCGGAAAGTCCTGTGAAGGTAAAAGGATGCTGTCCCGCCGCAGGTCATGAGTTTGAGCATGACCAGTATATTCATGAAATACAGCATATCCGCCTTGTCAACGAATTTCACAAGGAATGTGAAAGGGCTCGCCATGAAGAAGAATATCACCGCCCACATATCCATTCCCGATGCGTTGGCAAAGTTGAGGAACACACCGTCCTTTCCGTCGAGTATGTCCTTGAAGTCCATTAGCAGCGGCACCGTCTGCTGCACCATGTCGCCCCAGGCTATCGACTTATCCCCGAAAGGGTAAGCGCCGCAGCTCCGATAGGTGAGCAGCAGTATGATCATTATGGCAAGCGGTGCCGAAATCACTGTTAGCACCGAAGAAAGTTTGTTTTTCGGGATAGTTTTCATATTTTACTCTCTTTACAAAAGTGTTTGTTATTACATATACGCTTTGAGATCTATATCCGCTGTAAGATAGTATTCCGTCTGATCAAGGAATGCTTTTATTGCGGCATTATCTCCTTTGAGTTTGAGCCCTTTCAGCTTTTCAACTGCGGTATACCACAGCGGTTTAAGACAGCGGTACAGCATCAGAGCGGTATCCTTTTCGATATCGGAAAAATGATAGTATTTGCTTGATATTTTAAGCGCATTGCGTATCGACTCGATCTCCGCTTCAAAATCACCGTAATTTTCACGCATGAGATAATTGAGAAAGACATCTTTTCCGCAGAGATTAAAGTCATATACTCCGACAAATTTACCGCTTTCATCAACAAGTATATTCGTCGCGTTAAGGTCAGCCTGAAAGACGGATGCAGGCAGCTTTTTATAGACCTTTTCCAGTTCAGCCCTGTTGTCTGTCCACAAGCACCATATCCTTTGCACCTGCCCGCTGAATTCGTCGGGAAGTGTATCTGCACACTCTTTCCAGTTCAGTGCATTTTCAAGCACCTCATCGCATTTATCGCTTGGGCAGAATTTTTCAAACAGACAGTATGCGGAGGGGTATTCCGTATAGTCAAAGCATTTTGCAGCCACCTTTGCTGTCATGCGCCATATATCCTTTTTATAGCTGTCAGAGATTGGTCCGACCCGATCGCTTTCGCCCGAACTTCTGTCCTCTATCGAGTCATACAGAGAATACTCTTCGGCATAAGCCACACATTTATGCCCTTTATACTCAACGAACGGAAATCCGCCCGCTTTATCACATAATATCTTAGGGCAATAGTAACCAAGTGCAAGATACTCCGACACAGTCCTCTGCCACATCTTTATTTTATCGGGAAAAGTGAAATCATTGTCAGCGAGCTTTATGACCCGCTTGCTGCCCGAACTTGTCTTAGCGATGATAGTTTCCCTGAGATCACTGTCTCCTCTGCTTGTATTTATCACCTGACACGATATTAAATTATCATCAAAAAACATACCGAAAATGTTTGATATCTCATCCGTCGGGAGTGTCCATCTATCCATCATATCACCTGTGAAAAATACCGTTCTGTCTTATTAAAGCGCAAAAGTTAAAAGGGCATATTATTTATGCATCCCAAAGGGGCACACGATTATATTATAATGCCGCAGGGGTCAAAAGTCAACCGAAGTTAGTCCAAATGGTGAAATTTCGGTGAAATATACAGCATATTGTTGATTTTTGCGCGGAGAGGTGCTATAATTTTAGAGGTCTTAAATCAACTATAACATGAAAGGAATTGAATACTTTTGAACAACAAGATCAAGGCACTTAAAATACTTGCACTGGCTGTAGCCATGACGCTGACCTGCGGAGTTATCTCTTCCTGCGGCAATGCCCATGAGCGTACAGGCAGCAGCGGAGAAACTAATGAGAGCACCGCTGCCGCCGGCAGCGAAACTCCTGCTGCGACCATAGAGGGCGGCGGCGGAGATATACTGCCCACCAGCGATGAGGATATCTCCGAGAACAGCTTTATCATAACCCTGCGTGAGGACAAGGCTCCCATAAGTGCTGAAAACTTTGAAAAGCTGGTAAGCAGCGGCTTCTATGACGGCACCACGTTCCACAGAGTGGTAGCGGGCTTCATGGCACAGGGCGGCGACCCCCAGGGTACGGGCGCAGGCGGCTCCGGTGAGAATATCAAGGGCGAGTTCAGCAACAACGGCGTGGAGAACGACCTCAAGCACGTCAGGGGCATAGTATCTATGGCGAGATCCGGCGATCCCGACAGCGCATCCAGCCAGTTCTTTATATGCTACGGCGAGGAGTCCTTCCTTGACGGCAATTATGCGGCATTCGGTCAGGTGACACAGGGTATGGAGGTAGTTGACCGCTTCCTCAACTGCGAGAGGACATTCAACACCAGCAATGAGCTTGCGATGCCGATAAACCCCATCACCATCACTAAGGCTGAGATGATCGAGCCCGACGCTTACGGTCACAAGAGAGCGCTGTTTACAGTCGATTTCACAGAGAGGGAGTTCACCGAAGGCGAATTCACAGTGGCACTTTATCCCGAGAACGCACCCATTACCTGCGAGAACTTTGAAAAGCTGGTAGGTGAGGGCTTCTACGATGGTCTGACCTTCCACCGCGTTGTGGATGGCTTCATGGCACAGGGCGGCGACCCGCTGGGAACAGGCAAGGGCGGCTCCGGCGAGAATATCAAGGGTGAGTTCAGCGGCAACGGCGTGGACAACCCGATGCCTCATCTGCGCGGAACTGTATCTATGGCAAGAGCCACCGACCCTGACAGCGCATCCAGCCAGTTCTTTATATGCTTTAAGGACTGCGATTTCCTGAACGGCAACTATGCCGCATTCGGTCAGGTAGTCGAGGGCATGGAAACAGTGGATGCATTTACCACAGTATCCAGAGGTTATACCTCTTCATCGGTACAGCCCGAGCTTTCCGTACCCGGCACGCCCATCACCATCCTGAAAGCAGAGATGGCGGGACAGGACGACGAGGGTCACGACCTGGTAAAATTTACTGTAAAGTATTGATGACAGCGGACGGAGCGTGATAAAAGCGCTCCGTTCGATTTTTTTTGAGGCAGATATGACCATTGTTTTCGATATCTTTACTTTTTGAAAAAAATATGTTATAATAGTTCTGATATATTGTTTAATGAATATATGTTTTTCTGAAAGGAAGTAAAATCGATGAGTGACAAAAATCTTGACAAAATGAGCTTTACCACACGCGCTATCCATGTCGGTGCCGATCCCGACCCTGCCAGCGGAGCTATCGAGCCCTCTATCTATATGGCGAACAGCTTCCTGCTGCCTTATGATCCCTCGACTATGAACTGGTCGGCTTCGGAGGCGAATATCTACACCCGCAACGGCGGCGTAAATCAGGGTATGCTGGAAAAGAAAGTGGCAAATCTTCACGGCGGCGAGGACTGTGTTGTTCTGGCGAGCGGCGTTGCTGCACTTTCGGCACTGTTCTTCACCAAGCTGAAAAAGGGCGACCATGTTATATTCTCAACCGTTACCTACATTGCCACATACCGTATATTCAACGAGCTGTGGTGCGAAAAGTGGGGCATCGAGACAAGCATAGTTGACTGCACGGATGTGGAGAAGATCAAGGCGGCTATACGTCCCAACACCAAGCTGATACACTTTGAGACTCCCGGCAACCCCACCTGCTGTATATGCGATATCGAAGCCATCGTAAAGCTGGCACACGAGAACAATATCCAGGTATCGGTGGACAATACCTTCTCCTCTCCCTACAACACCAGACCTCTGGAGTACGGTGTGGATTTCGTTGTGGAGAGCCTTACCAAGTATATCAACGGTCACGGCGACTCAATGGGCGGCGCGATAATCACCGACCATGCGACCTGCGAGGCTATACGCTATCAGGCACAGGTAAATATCGGCGGCTGCATCAGCCCCTTCAATGCATGGCTGATACAGAGAGGTTCGGCAACCTTCCCGCTGAGGATGCAGGTACACAACGACAACGCACTGGCTGTGGCTGAGTGGCTGGAAAAGCAGCCCTGTGTCAGCTTCGTGGCTTATCCCGGACTGAAGAGCTTCAAGGGTCATGAGCTTGCCAAAAAGCAGATGAAGAACGGCTTCGGCGGCGTGCTCAGCTTTGGTCTCAAGGGCGAGCATGACCTTTTCAACAGAGTGGTAACTCACCTGAACGTATTCACATCGGCGGTATCTCTCGGAAATACCGCAAGCCTGATAGTATTCTTAGGCGAGGACGACGAGAGAATGTATCTCTATCCCGAGGAGTTCCACAACGGTTTCTATCGTGTGGCTATCGGCATCGAGGACAAGAACGATCTTATCGAGGATCTCAGGCAGGCATTCAAGGCTGAGGGTCTTGAGACTGTGGACTGATACAAACATCAACATAATATCAAACGCGGCATTTCCTTTAAAGAAATGCCGTTGTTTTTAGGGAGGAATATCATGCCCAAGCTGATTATACTAAGAGGGAATTCAGGCAGCGGGAAGACTACCGTTGCCGAAAAACTCCAGCATATCATCGGCAGAAATACGATGCTGATACCCCAGGACTTCGTCCGCCGCGAGATGCTCTACGCCCGTGACGGCGATGACAGTCCTGCCATACCCCTGATGATATCCCTTCTGGAATATGGTCACGGGCATTTTGATACCGCCATAATCGAAGGCATTACAAGATCGGATTGGTACAGCCCGCTTTTCAAACGGGCAAAAGAACTCTACAAAGATGATCTGTATGCCTACTATTTCGATATCCCCTTTGAGGAAACTCTCCGCCGTCATGCGACCCGCGATAAGTGCGGAGAATTCGGTGAAAAAGAGATGCGGGAATGGTGGAACGATAAGGACTATCTGCCCTATCTCCCCGAAAAGACGATAACAGAGGATATGTCCGCCGAAGATATCGTAAACATGATACTGCGCGATATCGGATATGAACAGTGATCATGATGTTCTCTGCATCGACCCCAAAATTATCAACAAAGGAGGACTGCTATGGTTGAAAACTCAGGGCACAGCGGTCACCGCGAACGTATGCGGGCACGCTTCCGCAATACTATGAGCATTGACGGTCTGGCTGAGCATGAGGTGCTGGAAATGCTCCTCTACAACTTAATACCCCGTGCAGATACCAGCGAGACTGCCCGCAGGCTGCTGGCACAGTTCGGGAATATCCGCTGTGTGCTTTCGGCTGATGTGACCGAGCTTGCAAAGATAGACGGAGTAGGCTTGAAATGCGCGGAGCAGCTGGTATTTACGGGGCAGGTCTTCCGACTTGCGGAAAAGGAGTCTCTTGCGGCTGTGAGGGCTGATGATTTCAACAGCCTGAGCGAGTACCTCAGAAACTATTACTGCGGCGACAAGGTCGAGCGGCTTTGCGCCTTTGCGGTAAACGGTGCGGGGACGATATCCGGGAGCTTTGTGCTTTCGGTGGGTGTATCGGACAGGGTGGCGTTCAATGTGGAGGAACTTAAACGTTTTCTGCTGGATAACAACACCTCAACGCTGCTGCTGACCCACAATCATCCCTTCGGTACGGCGCAGCCTTCGCAGGAGGATGTGATGATAACCCGCAGGATACAGACCATGCTGGGAAATGATATCCGTCTGCTGGATCATATAATCGTCGGGGCGGAGGAAGTGGTCTCTATGCGCAGTGTGGGGGCGCTCAGATCGTTTGAATAAGCATAACGGCATACCTTTCGCGGGTATGCCGTTTTTGCATCATCTGAGGAAAAAATAGTATATCAGCCCGTAGGCGATGCTGGCAAGCGTGCCGTAGAGTATCACGGGTCCGCTGATAATGAATATCTTCGCGCCCACTCCGGGCACATAGCCCTCTGTCTTGAATTCCAGTGCGGGCGCACAAACGGAGTTCGCAAAGCCCGTTATCGGTACAAGAGTGCCTGCGCCCGCGTGTTTTGCCAGCTTTTCGTACAGCCCCAACCCCGTAAGCAGTGCCGAGATGAATATGAGTGTTATCGAGGTGGCAGCGGATGCCGCCTTTTCTGAAAGTCCCGCACCGCTGTAAAGGGCGGTGAGCCCCTGTCCCGCCATACATATCAGCCCGCCGATGATAAACGCTTTGGGCACGTTTTTGTACCAGCTGCTGCGGCGTTGGGCGGCGGTGTACATCTGTTTGTAATGCTCTTTGGTGATGCCTGTCTTTTGGGTGAAATCCTGCATGGGTCGTCCTCCTTGCCGTTTGCGGGCGAAAATATTTACTGTAAATCTTACAGTGTTTTCACTGTTACAAAATTGTTTATGAACCATGTATGGTTACTCGATTTATTATGCGAAGTGAGCTTAATTTTATACGGTTCAATTCGCAAATATTAAGGAAATTTGTCTAATTACCATATATTTACAGAAGATTTTAAACTTAATTGCTAAAATCGATGCGAAATAAGCGTTATTTATGTGTTAATGTACAAATAGGATTAAAGGTTTAATTATTAACAGAACGGTGCTATTTTTGCACGGAACTGTTGCCGCAGAGGATAACACAGAGTAATTTTGCCGAAAATGATCCTATGATTTTTTCGCAGG